>DATGJN010000103.1 GCA_035295165.1 bacterium | reverse complement strand
CGCGTGAGGAACAGCCAGAACGCGAGCCCCGCGTAGGGACCGTAGCGGCGAAAATCCCGGACGATCGTCCGGTCCGCGATCCGGCGCCGGCCGCGCAGCTTCGCGTACGCGGGCCGGGTCCACGAGTCGAGCGTCAACCGTGAGTAGCGCCCGAGCAGCATCATGATGTGCGACGCGGCGTACGGGCCGACCCCGGGAAGGACGACGAGCCGTTCCGCGATCTCGTCGTCGGAGAGCGATGAGGGTCCGGATCGCGCGAGCGCCTCGACGTTCGCCGACCCGTCGGCCACCGCACGCGCCACCGCCCGTAGGTACGGTCCGCGATAGCCCGCACGGACGACGTCCCGGTAGAACCGCAGCGGAGCCTGCGCCATCGCTTCCGGCGACGGGAACCCCCTGCCGCGCCACCCGCGCTGGGGGGCGTCACGCGCGGGCTTCCCCAGGCGCTCCACGAGCGTTCCGACCATCTTCCGCGTCAGCGCCCAGGAGCAGTTGGTGGTGCAGATCGTCTTGACGACGTCCTCGAACACCGTGGGGCTCCGGATCATGCGCCCCGCCCCGCCGCAGACCCACGCGAGTTCGGGATCCCCGCGGGCCGCGGCGTAGAACGGGGACAGGTCCTCATCAAGGCGCAGGATGTGGCGAAGCACAACGCGCAGGCGCTCGCCCGCACGAAAACCCACGGGACCGCCGCCCACACGCACCGACGCCCACCCGGCCTCCGCGGGGGCGATGCGCACCGTCCGCGGCCGGCCGCCCGCGACGGGGACGGTGACCTCGAGCACGTGCGTGTCCCGATCCAACGCCATCGGCGGCAGATCGCCGAAGCCGTGGGAGAGGAACGTCCGCCGCAGATCCACCGGCTCGCCGCGGGCACCGGCGATCGGAAGGCGAAAGACGGCCTCGTCGGGCACGCGCTAGTATCCCGCGGGGATCCCCTGCAGCGCCCGAAGGTAACAGATCTGGCCGCAATGGTACCCGTCGTGCGCGATCAGGCCGAGGATCGTGCTCGACAGCGCAACCGACCTGCCCGGGCTCGGCGCGTCGAGCTCGGCATCGGTTCGCTTCGCGAGCTCCGCCTTGAGTCGCGTGTGGGCCGCACCGAGCCGCTCCACCGAGGCGCGCCACGCCTCGCCGGTCACGCTCTCGATCTCGCGGAAGTCCGCGCCGGCCGCCCACCCCTTCGGTTTCGGCGGAACGCCGGCCATGCAGTCAGCGACATCTTCCATCCAAAGCGACACGTGGTTGACGATTTTCCAGATCGAGTTGCGCCCGGGCCCCGGACTCCACGCCGCCTGGGCCGCCGTCACGTCGACGGCCTCGCGCAGCGCGATCTGCCAGCCGCTCACGTTGAAGACCTCGTCAATCCCGCGAAGCAGCAGGTCGATCCTGCTCCCCATTGTGCTTCCCCCCGTTCGTGATCGAGTGGAACGCCCGCGTCGCCCTCGACGGATCGACCCCGGTGCGCGTCACGCCGCGCGGCCGTCCCCCGTCGCCCCGCACGGCTTCGTCACCACCGCGGCAAGCGCTCGGTCGCGCGCGGCCGGCCGAACTCCCAGCAGGCGCGCGAGCCGACCGAGGAGCGCGCTCCCCCGCACCTGCCCCGATTCCACAGCGCGCGCCAGCCGGTCGGAACACGCTTGTTCCCTCCAAGCGCCGATGCGCTCCTTTGTGATCACCTCGTACGCGTACGAATTCCAGTGCATGGTCGAGTCCCTCCACAGACAGAATCAACATACCGGCTCAAGACAGCCAGCGTCTACGACACCACCGGCGCACGGCCGGCGACGATCGTTGCGAGATCGGCGCCTGGAGCGTCCCCGCTCGCGGCGGCAAGCAACCGCGTCCAGGGAAGCAGTCCGACGAGGCGGTCCCCCTCCATCACCGGCAGCACCTGCGCGCACGCCAGGCGCATGGTCGCAGCGGCCGTCGACAGCGGCGTGTCCGGCGTCACCGTCGCGGCGGCCGGCGCGGTTGCGCGGGCGACCGTCATCCGGTCGAGCACGTCGCGAAGCTCGTACACATCCAGCGTCGTCGCCTCGGACGGCGTAAACCGGAGCAGCGACTTCTCGTCCACGAGGCCGACGAATCGAGCGTTCTCGAGAACCGGGAGCGCCGTCGCTCGATGCTCCCGCAGCAGACGAAGTGCGGTCCCGATCGTGGTCCGGGGTGTAATCGCAGGCAACGCCGCCGCCATCCACTCCCGTACGTGCGTGTCGTTGAGATCGATGCTCATCGCAGCCACCTCCGGCTCACCGCTGTTCACGTACTGATGCATCATATTCTCCTGATATGTGATGACATTGAATATATCATATACCACTGATGTATGTCTAGCCGTCCGCCTCCGAGCATACCGCTCTCGCCCGAGTTGGATCTATCCGATTCCTGGCGCGAAACCTCGTGCCCCTCGACACGGCCAACCCGACCCCTTGCGCACCTAGCGTATAACCTGCTATACTCGTTTTGCTAGTGACATCGTAGTACGGATATGATAACTTGTCAATAGCAAATTGAAGGTTATATTGCGAACACAACTTTGAACGTGATGTCAGTTTGGGGCCCGGCCGGAGACTCCCATGCCGGCGGCGAGGCGGGATCATGACAACGGACGAAGCACGACAATCGCAGGAATACGTCTTCGATCTCTCGGGTGGGTCGTTGTGCTTGAATTTCGTTGATACTGTCAGCGGTTCACGCGCGCGTCCGACGGAGCGCCTGCGTTCCTACGAGGACTTGGTGTCCTGGGGCCGGCAATCGGGAGCAATCACGTACGACGTCGCCGACCGGCTCGCCCAGGCCGCGGAACGCCGTCCGCGCGACGCCGGAGGCGTGCTCGCCGAAGCGCTGCGGCTCCGAGAGGCGCTGTTCCGGATCTTCTCTGCGTCGGTGGAGGATCTCCGCGCCCCCGAGCGGGTCGATGTCGAGCTGCTAAATTCGGCGCTGTCGGAGGCGTTGCAGCACCATCGCATCGTCAAGACGCCGGAAGGGTTCGCGTGGGCGTGGGCGGACGACAGGGACGCGCTCGAGCGCATCGTGTGGCCCGTCGTCCACTCCGCGGCGGACCTCCTGACCTCGCCCGACCTGCGCCGCGTCCGACGGTGCGCGGGCGCCGACTGCGACTGGCTGTTCATGGACCTGAGCCGGAATCGGACGCGGCGGTGGTGCGACATGAAGGGGTGCGGCAATCGAGCCAAGGCGCGGCGGTACTACGAGCGCCACCGCGCCCATGCCGAGGGGGGCCGCGCCCCCGGATAGCGGGCGTCCGGGCCGACCGCACGCGCCCCTGCCCCGCCGGGGTCGCTCATTTTGCTATAGTGAGAACGTGACGCAGGCCGGGCCGGGTACGCTCTATCTCGTGGCGACCCCGATCGGGAACCTTGAGGATATTACGCTTCGCGCGCTGCGTGTGCTCCGCGAGGCGGCGGTCATTGCGGCCGAAGATACCCGGCACACGCGGAAACTGCTGGCCCATCACGACATCCCGGGTCACCTGATCAGCCTGCACGAACACAACGAGGTCGCGCGGATCCCCGAGTTCATCGCGCGCCTGCGCGGCGGCGACTCGATCGCGCTCGTGTCGGACGCCGGCACGCCGGGGCTGAGCGATCCCGGGACGACGCTGATCGCCGCCGCGGCGGCCGCGGGCGTCCCGGTCGTCCCGGTCCCGGGCCCGAGCGCGCTGCTTGCCGCCCTCGTCGTGTCGGGGTTCCCGACCGCGCCGGTCACGTTCCTGGGGTTTCTTCCGGTCGGGTCGGCTGAGCGGCGGCGCGCCCTCGAGGCTGCCCGCACCCTCCCACACACCCTGGTGCTGTATGAGGCTCCCCACCGCCTGCGAAAGACGCTCGCCGCCCTGAGCGAGGTGTGGGGCGACCGCCGGATCGCCGTGGCGCGCGAGTTGACAAAGATGCACGAAGAGGTGTGGCGGGGGCGCGTGCGCGAAGCCCTTGAACATTTTTCGTTACATCCGCCCCGGGGCGAATTCACGCTCGTGGTCGAGGCGGCGCCCGCAATCGCTCGCGCGCCGTCGGCGACGCCCCCCTCGGATGAAGCCGCGACGCACGCCGAGGAGGCCGCCCGTGCCACGCTCCGGGCGGCGCTGGCCGAGGGGCAAGCGCCGTTTCAGGCTGTGCGCCGTGCGGCGCGCACCAGCGGGCTTCGGCGGAACGAGGTGTACCGGCTCTGGCTCGCGATCAAGCAGGAGGCCATGCGATGAAGACCGTGCACAAGGCGCACGACGAGGCCGAGGCGCTGATGCTCCAGGGTCTGCTCGAGGAAGCCGGCATCCCGGTGGTGCTCCGGTCCCGCCAGATTCCCGGGTACGGCGAGGTCGTGGAACGCGCGACCGGCGTGTGGGGTGATCTCCTCGTCCCTGACGAGCGCGCACCGGAGGCGCGCGAGCTCGTGACGGGGTATCTTCGCTCGTCCCAGGACGCCCGCGCGGAGGCGTCGGAACGGCTCAGCGGCGTGATCGTGCCCGTCGTCACCCTGTTCGACGAGCGCGGCGGCATCGATGAGGCGGCGAACGTCCGCCACCTTGAGTGGCTGATCCGTCACGGCGTGCACGGCCTGTTCGCGCTCGGGACCACGGGGGAGTTCACGGCGCTCTCGCGGGAGGAACGGCGGGCGTTCGCGGAGTTGGTCGTTAGCACCGCGGGCGGCCGCGTGCCGGTGCTGATCGGCGTGAGCAGTCCGTGGACCGATGAGGCGATCGCGTACGCCGAACACGCGGAGGAAATCGGCGCACGCGGAGTCGTGGCGGTCCTTCCATACTATTGGGTCCCGCCGGATCGCTCGATCTACGAACACTTCAGGCTGCTCTCCGTGGGGACCTCGCTTCCGGTCTACATCTACAACTTCCCGGCGCTCACCGGACGGAACATCCCGCCAAAGCTGGTCGCGCGTCTCGTGGCCGACCGCCCCAACATCGCGGGCATAAAGGACACGGTGGACAGCATCGCCCACATCCAGGAAACGCTCACGCTCGCGCGCGCCGTGCGCCCCGATTTCACGGTGCTGTGCGGGATGGACTACCACCTGCTCAACACGATGCTGATCGGGGGCGACGGGTGCGTGCCGGGGTCGGCCAACTTCTTCCCCGACGCATTCGTCCGGGTCTACGCTGCCGCGGCGGCAGGCCGCCTGACCGATGCTGCGGAGGACGCCAGGACGCTGGCGCCGATCCCCACCGTCTACGGCGAGGACGCGCCGGCGTTCGTCATCGTCAAAGAAGCGATGGTCATGGCCGGCCTGATTCCGCATGCGACCACCCGGCCGCCGGCCCTCCCGCTCACGGACGACGAGCGACGGCGGCTCAGCCGCGGCCTGACGGACATGGGGGTCCTGGGGTGACGCCGCGCCGCCCCGCCGCAGACGAACTCCGCATCGGCCTCCTCGGCTGCGGCACGGTCGGGGCGGCGGTGGTGCGCCTCCTTCGCACCAACGGCGAGGAGATCCGGCGGCGCACGGGGCTGACGCTCCGCGTCGTCCGCATCGCCGTCGCCCACCCTGAGAAGAGCCGCGGGATCGTGTTCGACCCGGGCGTCCTCACCGGGAACGCGGCGGACGTCGTCGCCGACGCGCGGGTGGACTGCGTCGCCGAGGTGATGGGTGGCATCGAGCCTGCGCGCGCGCTGCTGCTCGATGCGATCGAACGCGGGAAGAGCGTCGTGACCGCCAACAAACAGCTGATCGCCCGCCACGGACCGGAGCTGTTCGGGGCGGCGGCCCGTGCCGGCGTCGACCTCCGGCTTGAGGCGAGCGTGGGCGCCGGGCTGCCGGTGATCCAGCCGCTCAAGGAATCGCTCGCCGCGAACCGGGTCAGCGAGCTGTGGGGCATCTTGAACGGCACGACGAACTACATCCTGACGAAGATGGCCGACGAGGGATGGGAGTTCGACCGCGCGCTCGAAGACGCGCAGCGCCGCGGCTTTGCCGAGGCCGACCCGTCCGACGATGTGGACGGCCACGACGCCGCGGCGAAGCTCGCGATCTTGGCGACGATCGCGTTCCACACGCCCGTGCGGGCCGACGATGTCTACCGCGAGGGGATCCGTCGCGTCACGACCCAGGACATCGCGTTCGCCCGCGAGCTGGGGTTCGCCGTCAAACTGCTCGCCATTGCCCGCGACTACGACGGCCGCGTAGAAGCCCACGTGCACCCGGCGTTCCTGCCGCTCGGTCACCCGCTCGCCGCGATCCGCAACGAGCTCAACGCCCTGTTCGTGCGCGGCGACTTCGCGGGCGAGGTGATGACGGTCGGTCGCGGCGCCGGCGGAGACCCGACGGCGAGCGCGGTCGTGGCCGACCTGATCGACGTGGCGCGGAACCGCTCCGCGGGTGCGCACGGCCGCGTCGGGTGGAGCGCGCTCACCTCCCGACCGATCCGGCCGATCGAGGAGACCGCATCCCCCTTCTATCTGCTGATGCAGGTCACCGATCGCCCCGGCGTGTTCGCCCGGATCGCGACGATCTTCGGCGAGGAGGGCGTGAGCATCGCGTCGATCGTCCAGAAGAGCCGCGGGCATGCGGCGGAAATCATCATGGTGACGCATACCGCGCTCGAGACGCAGATGCGCCGCGTCCTGTCCCGGCTCGGAGAACTGGACGTCCTCCACAGCGTCCGGAGCGCGATCCGCGTCGTAGGCGAGGTGTAGGCGTGGACGCCTCGGCGCCCGGGCGGGCCGGCGCGCCGCAGCGCTGGCGCGGCGTGATCGAGGAATACCGGCCGTATCTCTCCGTGACGGCCGGCACCCCGGTCGTGACCCTGCTCGAGGGCGGCACGCCGCTGGTGCGCGCGGACCGGTTGGCGCGCCATCTCCCGGATGTGACGCTGTATCTCAAGTACGAGGGCACGAACCCCACCGGCTCCTTCAAGGACCGCGGGATGACGATGGCGATCTCCAAGGCGGTCGAGGAGGGGAGTCGCGCCGTCGTGTGCGCGAGCACCGGCAACACCTCGGCGTCGGCGGCGGCCTACGCGGCGCGCGCCGGACTGCTGTGCTTCGTCGTCGTCCCGGCCGGCGGCGTGGCGCTCGGCAAGATCGTGCAGGCGCTGGCCCACGGCGCGCGCGTCGTGCCGATCGAAGGTTCGTTCGACGACGCGCTCGGGATCGTCCGCGAGGGGGCGCCGCGGTTCCGGCTCACGCTGGTCAATTCGGTGAACCCGTACCGGATCGAGGGCCAGAAGACCGGCGCGTTCGAGGTCTGCGACGCGCTGGGCCGCGCGCCCGACGTGCTCGCGATTCCCGTGGGGAACGCGGGCAACATCACTGCGTACTGGCGCGGGTTCACGGAGTATCACGGCGCCGGCCGGATCGCGTCGCGGCCGCGCATGTGGGGATTCCAGGCCGCCGGCGCGGCACCGTTCGTACTGGGCCGCCCGGTCGAGCATCCGGAGACGGTCGCCTCCGCGATTCGGATCGGGCGTCCCGCGTCGTGGGACGGCGCCAAGACGGCCGTCCGCGAGTCCGGCGGCGCCTTCGAGGCGGTGACCGACGAGGAACTGCTCACCGCGCGCACGCTGCTCGCGCGCGAGGAAGGCCTCTTCGTCGAGCCGTCGTCCGCAGCCCCGATCGCGGGGCTGCTGAAGCGCGCGCGCCAGGGGCGCCTGCCCGCCGGCCTCGTCATCGTCAGCGTCCTGACCGGCCACGGCCTCAAGGACCCGGAGGCCGTGCTGCGCACCGAGCGCCGCCCCGAGCCGGTGCCGGCCACGATGGAGGCCCTCGAGCACCTCGTCGAGGCGGCGCTCGCCGCGCGATGATTACGGTCCGCGTGCCGGCGACCTCCGCGAACCTCGGTCCTGGTTTCGACGCGGTCGGGCTCGCCCTGCGCCTCCACAACACGCTGGAGCTGTGGGCTGCCGACGCGCCCTTGATCGACGTGGAGGGCGAAGGCCGAGAGACGCTTCCGCGGAACGCGTCGCACCTCGCGCACCGCGCGGCGACCGCCGTCGTGGATCGCGCCGGACGCGCGCGTGGAACGACGGCGCCCCGGGCGTTCGGCATCCGCCAGCACAACCGGATCCCCCTGGCCCGGGGGTTGGGAAGCAGCGCCGCGGCGATCGTCGGCGGTGCCCTGGCGGCCAACGCGCTGCTCGGCGACCCGCTGGACCGGCAGGCGCTGCTCGATCTCGCGACGGAGATCGAGGGACACCCGGACAACGTGGCGGCGGCGCTGCTCGGAGGCCTCGTGGTCTGCGCCGGGACCCCGTCCGGCGTGCGCGCGATGCGTCTCGCCCCGCCGCCGCTGTCCGTCGTCGCGGCGGTGCCCGACTTTGCGGTCTCGACCGGCGAAGCGCGACGCCTGCTGCCGTCGCGCGTGCCGTTCGACGACGCCGTGTTCAACGTCACGAGAACGGCCCTGCTGGTCGCGGCGCTGAGCGGCGGGCGGCCCGATCTGCTCGGCGACGCGACGGAGGACCGGCTGCACCAACCCTACCGCGCGGCCCTCATCCCGGGGCTGACGGAAGTGTTCGCCGCGGCACGCCGGGCCGGCGCGAACGGGGTGGCCTTGAGCGGGTCGGGACCGACGGTCCTTGCGTTTGGCGGGCCGCCGGGCGTCGGCCCGGCCATGGCCGAGGCGTTCGGGGCCGCGGGCGTACGGTGCCGAACGCTGGATCTTCAAATCGACACCGAGGGCGCCGTCGTTGAAACGCGGGCGTAGGCGTGTGCGTCGGGAACGAGGCGAGGCGGGACCGCGCAGGGCCGGCGACCGGCCGGCGGACGTACGGGCGGGGGGATCCAGGTGGGGTTGATCGTCCAGAAATTCGGCGGCACCTCCGTCGCGGACGCGGACCGCGTAAACCACGTGGCGCGACGGGTCGTGGCGACCCAGGCGGCGGGACATCGCGTGGTGGTGGTCGTCTCGGCGCCCGGGGACATGACCGACGACCTCGTCGAGATGGCGCGCCGGATCACCGACCGCCCGCCGGCCCGCGAGATGGACATGCTCCTGGCAACGGGAGAGCAAGTGTCCATCGCCCTGCTCGCCATGGCCATTCACGCCCAGGGTCGGGAGGCGATCTCCTTGACGGGAGGGCAGGCGCGCATCCGCACCGAGCGGGTGCACACGCGCGCGCGCATCGTCGACGTAGACCGCCGCCGCATCGACCAGGAGCTGGCCGCGGACCGAATCGTCATCGTGGCGGGGTTTCAGGGGATCACGGACGACGCGGAGATCACGACGCTCGGACGGGGCGGCTCCGACACGACCGCCGTCGCGCTCGCGTCGGCGCTCGGCGCGGACCTGTGCCAGATCTACACGGACGTCGAGGGCGTGTTCACGGCCGACCCGCGTGTCGTCCCGGACGCGCGAAAGCTTCGGGAGATCTCGTACGACGAGATGCTCGAGATGGCCAGCTCCGGAGCACTGGTTCTCCAGACGCGGGCGGCGGAGCTGGCAAAACAGTATCGGGTGCCGCTCGAGGTGCGCAGCAGTTTCGTGGATCGGGAGGGAACCATGGTGACGGACGGCTCGATGGAACGCCGCCGAGTGGTCACGGGCATCACGCACGATCGGAAGGTCGCGAAGATCACCGCAACCGGCGTCGGCGACCGGCCCGGGGCCGCGCATACGATCTTCCGCGCCGTCGCCGCGCGCCACGTCAACGTGAACATGATCATCCAGAGCGTGCCGCGGAGTGAGCGGGCCGACATCTCGTTCACGGTCGGCGCATCCGACATGATCGCCGCGGTCGAGGCCGTGCGCGCCGTGGCCGCCGAGGTCGGCGCCGCGGAGGTGCTGGCGGACGACCAGGTGGCCATGGTCAGCGCCGTCGGCGCCGGCATGATCAGCAACCCGGGCGTCGCGGCGCGGATGTTCGGCGCGCTCGCCGCCGCCGGCATCAACATCGAGCTCATCGCCACCTCGGAGATCAAGGTGTCCTGCGTAATCCGGGCCGCGGACGTCGAGCGGGCCGTCCAGGCGCTGCACCAGGAGTTCGAACTGGAGCGGGAGTAAGCCCGTCGGGCCCGTTCCACCCAAACCGCACGGCGCTGCGATCCCCGTTACATCGCCGCCGGACAGCTGGACGCGCAATTGCCGGATCTCGAGCAGGACTTGCCCCGGTATGACCTAATCAGTGGGAACAGCCACACGGACGCGGCCCCGGCCCGGGGCCGACCAGAGGGAGGGGAGATTCGATGGTCGGAAGTCGGCCGAGAACGCGGATTCGCTTGACGGCACTGCGCGCGGTCAGCTTGCTCGTGACGATGGCACTGCTGGTCCCGGTCACCATGTTGCTCCCGCGGCCGTCGGCCGGCGCTCCGGTGGCGACACTCACGATGGCGCGAAACGCGGACATGCTGACCTGGGACCCGTACCCGACCGGGGATGATCCCTCGATCTTCACGCAGATGGTCGTGTACGACCGCCTCGTGAAACTCGCGCCCTCGAACAGGGACGTGCAGCCGGAGCTCGCGACGTCCTGGAAGATGTCCCCCGACGGGCTCACCGCGACGTTCACGCTGCGACAGGGCGTGAAGTTCTCCGACGGGACGCCGCTCACGGCAGACGATGTCGTGCTGTCGCTCACGCGAGCAATCGACCAAAAGAGCGAATGGGGCTTCCTCTTCTCCCCGGTAAAGTCCGTCACCAAGGTCGACGACAGGACGATCGCGCTGCACATGTCGGAGCCGTTCGCGCCGCTGCTGGCCGCGCTCTCGACGTTCGCCGCGAGCATCTACTCCAAGGCGAACTACGATAAGTACGGGCAGGCCATGACCCAGCACCCGCTCGGGACCGGCGCGTTCGCGCTGGAGAGCTGGCAGAAAGGCTCCCAGCTCACGCTCGTCAAGAACCAGAACTACTGGCAGCCGGGGAAGCCCACGATCGATCGGATCGTCATGCGGGTCGTCGGCGACGACAACACCCGGGTGCTGCAGCTGCAGTCCGGCCAGGTCGACCTCATCGACTTCGTACCGCCGAACCAGGTCAAGCAGATCCGAGGGGTGGGCCAGAAGGTCTACGCCGTGGACGGCACCGCCGTCCTGCGCTACACCCTGAACGAGACCATCAAGCCGCTCGACGAGGTGAACGTGCGGGCCGCCCTGGCGCACGCAATCGACCGGGAGGCCGTGGCGAAGAACGTATATTTCGGCCTCGCCACGGTCGCGAAGTCGCTGCTGCCGGCGACGACGCTCTACTATGATCCGAACGCGGATCCGATGACGTACGACCTGGCCAAGGCGAAGGCGTTCCTCGCGAAGAGTTCGGTCCCCGGCGGCTTCACCTTGACGGTCCAGCTCCCCGCGGGCAACCAGACCCTGCTCGACGCGGCGACGATTTGGGGGAACGGCCTCAAGCAGATCGGCGTCACGTTGAAGATCGAGCAGGTCGAGACCACGACGCTGATCCAGCTCCGGAACGCCGAGCACTACAGCGTGTTCAACGCGGCGTGGACGAACGACACGCCGGACCCCGACGAGCTGATGGGTGTGGCGATGGACTTCAAGTCGCAGCACGCCGCGCACACGTTCTACAACAACGCGCAGGCCCAGCAGTTGGTCGCCCAGGCCCGGCGCGAGCTGGATCCGAAGAAGCGTCAGGCGCTCTACACCCAGCTGCAGCGGATCGAAAATCGCGACGCGCCGCAGATCTACGTCGTGGACGTGCCGCGGCTGTACGCGAGCTCTCCGAGCGTCGTGGGGTTCGCACCGAACTCGCAGGGCAAGTACGGCTTCGAGAACGTGAGCAAGCGGTGACGGCGCTGCGTCCGCCCCGGAGGTCGACGGGTAACGGCGGGCGCTGAGATCCCGGGCATCGCGATCGCCGGATGATTCGCTACATCGCGGGGCGGCTGCTGCTGATCCTGCCCGTGCTGTTTGGCGTCAGCATCGTGGTGTTCATGCTGATCCGCCTCATCCCGGGCAACCCGGCGATCGCGATCCTGGGGGAGCACGCGACCCCCGAGCTGATTGCGCGCGTGCAGAACCAGCTCGGGCTGAACCTCCCGATCTGGCGCCAGTACCTGCACTTTCTCGGGAACGCGTCGCGCGGCGACTTCGGCTTGTCGTTCTTCTACCAGGAGAACGTCTCGACGCTCACGATGGAGCGCATTCCGGTCACGCTGATGCTGATCGGCTATGCGGCGCTGATTGGGCTCCTGATCTCGGTCCCGTTCGCCACCCTCGCCGCGGTCCGGCGCGAGACCCCGGTCGATCACGCGATCCGGCTCGTGTTCACCGGCACGATCGGGATCCCGTCGTTCTGGCTGGGCATCGTGCTCGCGCTGCTGCTCAGCGTCAAAGTCCGGTTGTTTCCGCTCGGGGGCATTGGCGCCGGCGGGTTCGACACGGCATGGCACCTGACGCTGCCGGCACTGACCATCGCGCTGCACATCTCGCCGATCCTCGTCCGCGCGCTCCGCAGCAGCCTGATCGAGGTCCTGAATTCGGATTACGTCACGACCGGGCTCGCGATGGGGCTCCGCCCGCTCACGCTGCTGGTCAGCTATCTGTTGCGCAACGGGCTGACCCCGTTTATCTCGGTCCTGGGCCTCAACATCGGGTGGTTGATCGGCGGCACGATCATCATCGAGCAGGTCTTCGGGGTCCCGGGCGTGGGGTCGCTGCTGATCACGTCGATCCTTACGCGGGACTACTCGATCGTGCAGTTCGTGACGCTCGTGCTCGCGTTCCTCGTCATTCTCGTGAACCTGCTCACCGATCTCGCCTACGCCGTCCTTGATCCGCGGGTATCGTTCCAGCAATGAGCGCCGTCTCGCCGGTCGCGGCGACAGGACCCGCGCAGCGCCGTCGGGGCGCAACGGCGAGCTGGACGCTCCGCTTCGGGCTTACCGGGATCCTCACGGTCGGCACGCTCGCGACGTTCGCGCCGCTGATCGCGCCGTACGATCCGACGGCGCTCGGGCTCGCCAGCGGACTTCAGCCGCCGAGCGCCGCGCACTGGTTCGGCACCGACCAGCTCGGGAGGGATATCCTGACGCGGGTGCTCTATGCTGCCAGGATCGACCTGCAGATCGGCACGATCGGCGTCATCATCCCGCTGATCATGGGCGTCGTGATCGGGCTGTTCGCAGGCTACTACGCGGGCTGGCCGGATGCGATCCTCGGCCGGGTGATCGACGTGGTCACGGCGTTCCCGTTCCTCGTGCTCGTGCTCGCGATCGTGGCCATGCTCGGCCCGGGTCTCAGGAACTTCTACATCGCAATCTCGCTCGTGAGCTGGGTAGCCTACGCGCGCATCGTGCGCGGCGAGGCGCTGAGCGTCCGAGGCCGCGGGTACATCTTGGCCGCGAGAAGCCTCGGGTACAGCGACGCGCGCATCGTGTTCCGCCACCTCCTGCCGAACGTGATCGTCCCAGCACTCGTCTTCGGCATGAGCGACTTCGTGCTGGACATCCTGGCCGGCGCGTCGCTCGGGTTCTTCGGCCTCGGCGTGCAACCGCCGACACCGGAGTGGGGCGTGATGATTGCCGAGGGCAGGAACTTCATCATCACCGCCCCCTGGGTCGTGATCTTCCCCGGGGTCGCGATCGTGGTCACGAGCTTCTTCGTGAGCCTCATCGGCGACAGCGTCTCCGACATCGTGCGGCGGGTCCATGCGCCCTAAGGACGCCCTTCGCGTCGAGACGCTGACGGTCACGTTCCGGAGTAGCGGCCATGCGGTCGTCCGGGGCGTCTCGTTCGAGATCGCCGCGGGCGAGGCGTTCGGCCTGGTGGGGGAGAGCGGATCCGGCAAGAGCCTGACCTGCCGCGCCATCCTGAGATTGCTGCCGCGCGGAGCCAGTGCCGCAGGCCGAGTGACGTACGGAGCCCGCTCGCTCCTGGAGCTTGGCGACGCAGAGATGCAGACGCTCCGAGGATCCACGATCGCCATGATCTTTCAAGACCCAATGACCGCCCTCAACCCCGTGCTGCGCGTCGGCGACGCGATCGCGCAGGTGATCCGGTCCCACGAGGGACTCGGCGCGCGCGCCGCGCGGACGCGCGCGATCGAGATGATGGAGCGCGTCGGGATCCGCGACGCGGCGCGCCGCGCGGCCGCCTATCCTCATGAGTTCAGCGGCGGGATGCGTCAGCGCATCCACATCGCGATGGCGCTTGCGGCGCGGCCGACGCTGCTGCTGGCCGACGAACCCACCACCGCGCTCGACGTCATCGTGCAGGCTGAGATCCTGCGCCTGCTCGACGACTTGCGGCGCGAGCAGGGCATGAGCCTGCTGCTCGTCTCACACGACTTCCGCGTTGTCGCCGGCGTGTGCGACCGGGTGGCGGTGATGTACGCTGGCGAACTCGTCGAGCTCGGCCCAACCCGCACCGTCCTCCAGCGGCCCGAGCACCCTTATACCATCGGGCTGATGAACAGCCTGCCCGAGGCCGTGACCGGCGAGCGGCTGCGGGCGATCCCGGGGGTGCCGCCGGATCCGGGGCGCCTTCCTCCGGGGTGCGCGTTTGCCTCTCGCTGCGAGTTGGCGGTCGACGCGTGCAGCGCGGCGCCGATCGCGTTGTCGCAGACGGCACCTGGACATTGGTCACGCTGCATCCGGATCGACCGGCTGGACGATATGCGCCGCGGCCTCGCCGCGGCGGACTCGGCCTGCGTCTAGATGTTATTGATCGCAGAACACCTGACGAAAACCTATGCGCACCGCCGGGGATGGGTCCCTGCGGCGGCCGGCCGGCGCGTCCACGACGCGGTGCGTCCCGCCCTCGCGGATGCCTCGCTTTCGCTCGAGCGCGGCGAATCGATCGGCATCGTCGGGGAGAGCGGATCGGGAAAATCGACGTTTGCGCGCTGCCTCGCGCTGCTGGAGCGGCCGGACTCCGGGCGGGTGGTGCTCGACGGAACCGATCTCACCGGTCTCGGCACGGGCCCCCTCCGAAGGTCGCGGCGGCGCATCCAGGTGGTGTTTCAGGATCCATACTCGTCCCTGAACCCGCGACTGACGGTCGGATCAACGCTCCGAGAGGTACTGCTCGTGCACCGCCTGGTGGCGCGCGACCGGATCGCCCGACGCGTGGAGGAGCTCCTGGACCAAGTAGGCCTTCCGGCCCGCGCCGTCGACCGGTACCCATCGGACTTCTCCGGCGGGCAGCGCCAGCGGATCTGCATCGCCCGGGCGCTTGCCGCCGAGCCGGAGGTGCTGATCGCGGATGAACCGGTCAGCGCGCTCGACGTGTCGATTCAGGCGCAGATCCTCAACCTGCTCGCCGATCTGCGCACGCAGCTCGGCCTGAGCATGATCTTCATCAGCCACGACCTGCACGTGGTCCGGTACATCGCCCCGAGAATCGCCGTCATGTTCGGTGGGCGGATCGTGGAGATACTGCCCCCGGGGATTCCGCTCGAGAGCGCCCGCCACCCGTACACGCAGGCGCTGCTGGCGTCTCGCTCGCGCCTCGAGCCCGGATGGCTAGTCGGCGCGGGAGAGCTGAACGCCGACCTGTCCGCGTCCCTGCCGGCCACGGGATGCCCGTTTCGCGGACGGTGCCCCCACGCGTTCGAACCGTGCCACGAGATCGACCCGCCTGCCCGCGACATCGGCCAGGGACACGCCGTCGCATGCCACTACGTCACCACCGCCTCGCGTTCTTACTAGGGTATCTTCTGGACCTCGCGGCAATGCCCGCCCCGCGGGATCTTCTCCGGCGCTTCCTTCGATCTGTGTCGTTCAGCACGACCGTCCACCTACCCACCTTCGGTCTTACCCGGTGGAATCTCGGAGAATCTGGCAAGAACTTTGGCGAATTAGGCAACAGCCCAAAGGGTCAGCGCCCTATGCTTGTAAGTGACGTGAGGCTCCTACGCGGTACCTCGGAGAGATACAATGCAACAGCGCAGACTTGGGAATAGCAACCTCGAGATTTCGGCCATCGGGCTCGGCTGCATGGGGATGAGCACTGCGTATGGCCCGGCTGCAGATAAGCCGGAGATGATTGCTCTGATCCGCAGCGCCGTCAACCGCGGCGTCACATTCTTCGATACTGCCGAGCTGTACGGTCCGTTCACAAATGAAGAACTCGTGGGCGAGGCGTTAGCTCCTCTCCGCGGGCAAGTGGTGATCGCCACCAAGTTCGGGATCAAGATCGATCCCAGCGGGCAGCAGGCTGTGGATGGTCGGCCCGAGCGCATCAGGCGAAGCGCCGAGGGGTCACTCAAGCGACTCAAGGTCGATGCGATCGATCTGTACTATCAACACCGTGTGGATCCGGACGTGCCGATCGAAGACGTGGCGGGAACCGTGAAGGACTTGATTCGAGAAGGCAAGGTGAAGCACTTTGGTCTGTCTGAAGCAGGAGTGCAAACGATTCGCCGCGCACACGCAGTCCAGCCGGTCACGGCCGTCCAGAGCGAATACTCGCTGTGGTGGAGACGCCCTGAAGAGGAAGTGCTGCCGACGCTCGAGGAACTCGGAATCGGGTTCGTTCCATTTAGTCCTCTTGGGAAAGGCTTCCTCACGGGAAGAATCGACGAGCACACGACGTTCGACGCGTCCGACTTCCGCAACATCGTTCCTCGCTTTACGCCGGAGGCTCGGAAGGCGAATCTGGCCCTGGTAGATCTGCTTCGCAAGATCGCAGAACGGAAGAAGGCGACCCCTGCGCAGATCGCGCTCGCTTGGCTGCTTGCCCAGAGGCCGTGGATTGTTCCGATCCCAGGCACCCGGAAGCTGGAGCGCGTGGAAGAGAACATCGGGGCGGTCGCGGTCGAACTGACGTCGGGCGATCTCCGCGAGCTCAACAGCGCCGCCTCAACGATCACGATCCAAGGGGCGCGGTACCCCGAAAACCTGGAGAAGAGGACCGGTCTCTGAGCCGCAGCAAACGCGTTCGCCAGCTGCATTCCGCAGTTCACAGAGCGGGCAACGTGTGTCACCCGTCCACACACGCGAGACAAAACGACGAGTGCCATGACGTGAGGAGATTCTGAAGATGAACATCAACAGAAGCGGCTCACGGCCTTCCGGCAAGGGATCGGTCGAGTACTTTACCGGGACGGTACGCATTGATCCCTTGTTCGAGGCACACGGCCCGGCACGCGCGCTCGGCGCCAGCGTCACGTTCGAGCCCGGTGCTCGAACAGCATGGCACACCCACCCGCTGGGCCAGACCCTGATCGTGACAGCTGGGTGCGGCCGGGCGCAGCGCTGGGGTGGCCCGAGTGAGAAGATTCGGCCGGGTGACGTAACCTGGATCCCGCCCGGCGAGAAGCATTGGCACGGTGCCACTCCGACCACGGCCATGACGCACCTCGCCATTCAGGAACAGCTCGACGGCAAGACCGCCGACTGGATGGAAAAGGTCAGCGACGAACAATACGACGCCGGACCAAGGACTGGATAACACGGCAGCAATCATGAGGAAACTCCGGTGTGTCATCGGCGTGGGCCGCGGAGTGGGCGCAAGTGTCGCCAAGGCCGCCCTTGCCGCCGGGAAACGCGATCATCGCCACTGGCCGCAACACCGTTACCGTAGTCGGAGGTGAGCCCCTATGCGCGCAACTGTCATGTTCGGCGCCGGCGACGTCCGTATTGAGACCGTCCCCGACGCTCGCCTGATCGAACCCACCGACGCCCTCGTAGCCGTCACCCGTGCCGCCATCTGCGGCAGCGATCTCTGGCCGTACAAGACGATGGAACACAGCCAGACCGGCCGCCGGATGGGACATGAGGCCATCGGCGTCGTCGAAGCCGTCGGCGCCGACGTCCGCACCCTTAAAGCCGGCGATGTCGTCATCATGCCCTTCGCATACTCGGACGGCACCTGCATCTTCTGCCACGAGGGACTTCAGACGTCGTGCATCCACGGAGGGTTCTTCGGCACGGGTGACGTCGGCGGAGCACAGGCCGAAGCGGTGCGTGTCCCCCAGGCCGACGGAACGCTCGTCGTCCTACCGGTCGGCGCAGACGACGCGTTGATGCCGTCGCTGCTCACGCTTTCAGACGTGATGGGAACGGGCCATCACGCTGCCCTTGCCGCTAAGGTCGGCCCTGGGAAGACCGTGGCTATCGTCGGCGATGGTGCCGTCGGCTTGTGCGGTGTGATCGCCGCACGGCGCCTCGGCGCCGAGCGGATCATCCTCTTGGGCCGTCATCCCAACCGGATCGCGCTGGCGAGAGCGTTCGGCGCGACCGACGTCGTGAGCGAGCGAGGCGACGAGGCGGTCGAGCGCGTGCGCGAACTGACCGGCGGCTTTGGCGTCCATTCTGTCCTTGAGTGCGTCGGCCTGGAGCAGTCGATGCTCACGGCGCTCAGCATCGCCCGCCCGGGTGGCGCAGTCGGCCGCGTCGGTGTTCCCCAGGACGAGACGATGCCCGCGTCGCGGCCGGCATTCTACAACAACGTCACCGTGGGCGGCGGCCCCGCCCCGGCCCGCGCGTACATCAAGGAACTCCTACCGGACGTCCTCGAAGGCAGGATCGAACCGGGCAGAGTCTTCGATCGGGTCGTGCGTCTCGACGAGGTGCCTGACGGCTACCGGGCGATGAACGAACGGGAGGCGATCAAGGTCCTGATCGAGTTCTGAAGCACCGGCTCTGAACACGCGCCATTGCTCAGACCACCCAGAGCTATCATAGAAGGAGACACGCCGATGACGACTTGGACGAACGACGAGCTCGCCAAGATCGGGGCGGCAGAAGAGTTGGAGATCGCGTCACTCCGACGCGACGGCACGCTACGACACCCGGTGACGATTTGGGTCGTCCGCCACGGCGACGACCTCTACGTCAGAGCCGTCAACGGGCGCAGCGGCGCCTGGTTCCGTGGCACCCGGGCGCGCCACGAAGGACACATCCAGGCTGGCGGCATCGGCAAGGACGTCACCTTCGTGGACGCCGACCCCGAGATTAACGATCAGATCGACGCCGCGTACCGCGCAAAATACCGCCGGTACGCCGCAAGCATCGTCAGCCACATCGTTAGCGCTATGGCACGATCCGCGACGATCAAACTCGTGCCGCGCTCGACAAGCTCTTAGTTCACGAGAACATCGCGTTTATCCAGTGAGACGTTGCCCACGAGGCACGAGCGAAAGCGGCCCGTCGAGGAGGCGGTGACGCAGATGGCGTCGTCATCACTGCAAAGGAACCGTTCTCAAGATCTTGAAGATCATCTGACAAAAATGCGTCTCCACCGCGACGTCGACGGCCCACGTGAACGAGATGTGACCAACCTCGCACGCCTGATCTGCGCCTATGCCCCTCACGACGGCGTGTTCGACCTTCACATCCCCGGTTTGCACGCCAGTCGTTTTTCACGAACGCACACGGACTGTGTGCATGCCGTCCAGCTGCCCTCCTTGTGCATCATCGCACAAGGAGCGAAATCCGTGATCGTGGGTCAGGAGGCCTACGAGTACGACGCGTCGCGTATGCTTGTGTTCTCGGTAGCCTTACCGGTTGCTGCCCAGATCACGCGAGCCAGCCATTCCGAGCCGTACCTCGCTCTAAGACTGGACCTCTACCCCGAAAAGATTGCGGAGCTGGTGTTGAAGGTGTATCCGAACGGTCTGGCTCCGGTTCAAGAGAGGCGCGCCGTGTACGTCACTCCGGTCGACGTGAGTATCGTCAACGCCGCGACGCGGTTAGTGGAGAGTCTCGCGCAGCCCGGGGACGCTGAACTACTCGCCCCGCTCGTGGTGGATGAGATCTTGATCTGGCTGCTACGCAGCCCTCTTGGTGTTCGCGTGGCTCAAATGGGCTTTGCAGAGTCTGGCGTGCACCGAGTTGCGGAGGCGATTTCTTGGCTCCGCGCCAACTTCTCCCAACCCATGAGGGTCGAAGACTTGGCGGGGCTGGTACACATGAGTGTCTCCTCGTTCCACGAGCACTTTAAGTCAGTCACCTCGATGAGCCCGCTGCACTATCAAAAGCGACTGCGCCTCCAAGAGGCGAGGCGCCTGATGTTGTCCAACATGATGGACGCCGGCACTGCGAGCCGCCTCGTTGGATATTTAAGCGCTTCGCAGTTCACTAGAGACTACGGTCGGGTGTTCGGCAGTGCGCCGACCAAGGACATCGCAAGATTGCGTCAAGAAACGCCACTCTCGGTCTAATTCAATTCGCATTGTGAGGCCGTATGGGATCGATTGCCGAACCTGCGGGGGCTCAATGGGGCGCGGTGACGCATGCGCGGGGGATCCGTCACGGGGTGCCCCGGGGGCGCACTCATCGGTTTCGCGGCCCGTGTCGCGCTGGGAGGGTGTGGGATGATGGCGGGTGGTAAAGCCCTGATGCGGTCCCACTTGTGGGACCCGATGACCCACGTGGACAGATCGGCCTTGCCGTCGCTCGGACAAATCCTTGCGGAGCAAACCAAGTCGGAAGCGTATGTCGCCCGGAGCCATAAGGAGACTCTGTGCTGAGCGGTTACGCGTGTTGGAGCCACGGCGCACAGATCCCATCGCGTTCTTGACGCGGTCCTCGAGCGCGCCCCGCTCCGTCCCGCCCCGCGCCATGAGTGCGGTTCGTCTTGGTCTGTTCATCGACACGGCGGACCCCGCCCGTAGGTGCTGGGCCGGTGTTACTGTTGAGGCGGTAGAGAACACGCTCAGTCATGGGCTCGCGCTGGGTCGCTGGGGTAGACACTCGAGGTGCAATTGTTGGCGCGTGTTCTGCGTCGTTTCGGGCGGGGCGCGCTATGCACTCGGGTGCGCCTCGCCGTGCACACATCCACGCATACCTGTGTGCACGCGTAACGATAATGCTTACAAATTGCACGCGTTAAGCCGGACGCTGGGGAATCGCAGACACGAGTGCAAGTGCACGTCGCAGGATGCTGGTTGGTATTTGTTACCGACTACGAACGACTTTTCGCATCACCACTTTGCTCGTGCCCAAGCGGCCGACGAGACTGAATCCAACCTCGGCGAACATCGATTCGGTTCCGCCCCATAGGAACGAACTCGAGTACGATTTCCCGCGGACGGAAATTGGATATCCGTCGACCGTCCCCCCACCTTTGGCCGCGATGATGCGCAGCGCCCCTCGCAGCGCGGCCTTGGCGACTCCATCCCGCCTCCGGTCGCGGTCGACGAAGAAGCACGGTATTCGCCAGTCGGGCAGGTCGAGGCCCAACTTGCCGTACCCAGTCATCCGGCCCGGGAGTTCGGCGGGGGGTCCGAACTGACACCATCCCACTATCTGGGTCCCATCGTAGACGAGAGCCGCGTGGGATCGACCCGCGAGAACAAGTCTCTCCTTGAGCGCCGCGTTGTGCGCCGGCGTTCCGTAGCGCTCACCGGGCCTGCGGTGGAAAGTGACGCACCAGCAGCCGCCCCACACACCGTTGTGCTTCCCAACGATTTGCGCGAAGTCGCGCCACGTCCGTGGCCCAAGCTCCCGGATCGAGAATCGCGTCGTGGCTCTCTTTGCCCTAACCAGCTCCGCGCGCGCCATGTCGGACCCTTCGGCGACGAGTTAGCACACATTTCCATTTTTACGCCTGAACCCCTCCCCAAAGGTACCCGCCCGGCCTTCCCGGCCCTCGAGCCCGTTCCCCCGAGGTGGCACTCGGGCCAAGGCGCGCCCGCCGGGTGGCACAGCTCGTGAAGATGCCCGGAGCGGCCGCGCCGGCACCTCGAGCCCCCGCGCACCACCCCCAGCACTGAAGTCTCCCTCCGTATTTCCGAGACGCAGAAAACCATGGTTTTCAATACCTAGCGCACGGGGCGATGCCGTGCTCGGTCTTTGGCTGCCGCTAGGCATCCGAGAAGCGCCGGGCCAGCACCCGGGCCCGATCGCCACGCATGCCAAGCGCCCCCGCACTTCATCCTGCGAAAGCACGCGCCGGGCACCTTGCCATGTATGGCGCAGCGCGCGATCCGGTAAACTCGGCACCGAACCTGAGCGCCTGTCGCTTTCGGTGCGGCGTGCTGCGGCGGTCCTTCACCGCTCGCCGCAACCCGACACCTGAGGAGTCGATTCATCGCGCGCCAATCCTTGTCCTATACGGGTTTGCGCATGGGGGCCTTTGCAGGGAAAGTGTCAGTTGGGTGTGCACCATTCGTGCCTCAGGGTCCGTAAGGTTGGGTGCGTTTCAATGGGAGGGATTCAGGCACCAAAACGGAAGTCCCTGACCGTCTAAGACAAAGGAGGCGAAGCGCTATGGCGTGGCGCCTTAACGGTACGTACTTTGAAAACTGTAACTGCAACATGGTCTGCCCCTGCAGCACCTCTGGCCTGACCATGCCCGCGGACAACGAGCGGTGCCGGGTCGTGCTCGTATTCCATGTGGCCTCAGGCGAGATCGAAGGGGTGGATGTCAGCAACCGTACCATCGCCGTGCTGGCTGACACGCCGCGCCAGATGCTCGAAGGCAAGTGGCGGGTCGGCGTGTTCATGGATGCGGCTGCCTCCCCGAAGCAACAGGAAAAACTTGGTGCCGTCTTCTCCGGGAAACTCGGTGGACCAATGGCAGGCCTTGCACCGCTCATCGGAGAGATGTTGGGGATGGAAGTGGTGCCCATTGAGTACAAGGACGACGGGCGCCGGCACCGAGTGAAGATCGGCGACGCCGCCGAGATTGAGATCGAGGACTTCGTGCCACCAGGGAGTCCGACGGGAGAGGTATCCAAAATCACAGGGGCGTTTCATCCAGCGAACTCGACGCTCACGATCGCCAAAGCGACAAAGGCGCGAGTGAAAGCCTTCGGGTTGGAGTTCTCGAACGACGGGAAGAATGGCCACTCTGCTCCGTTCTCTTGGGCCGCATGATCGTTGAGGCTCCGTATGTCCAGCACGTGACGGGGCCGCGACTACCCTGCGCGGCCTGAGGCACGATGGCAACCCCACCCCTCGGGATATCCAAGCGGCCGCGGATCTGGCTCTGGCTGGCCTTGCTGCTGCTCGCCGCGATCGGCTGGACGATCACGGTGATCCAGGCCCAGGGCATGGGGAACATCGCCGATATGCGGAACATGGCAATGGGACCGACTCCGGTCACGCTCTTCTTGCCGGTCTGGGTCAGCATGATGGTGGCGATGATGTTCCCGTCAGTGGCGCCCATGGTGTCGCTCTTTTCCACCGTCGGGCGCAACCAACGCATCACCGCCAGGTCGGCGGTGCCGACTTGGGTGTTCCTGGCCGGCTATTTAGCGATCTGGAGTCTCTTTGGCCTTGGCGCCTATCTCCTGTCACTGGCGGTGCCGGCTGTGAGCATGACGGCACCCGGTCTCCGGGCGTACAGTCCGACGGTCGCAGGCATTGTGCTCGTTCTGGCCGGCCTATACCAATGGAGCCCCTTGAAAGGGGTTTGCCTGCAGCATTGCCGCTCACCCTTGGGCTTCCTGCTCCAGTCCTGGCGCGACGGCTATGGCGGCGCGTTTACCATGGGGTTTCGGCACGGCGCCTACTGCGTGGGTTGCTGCTGGGGTCTCATGGTCGTACTGTTCGCGGTAGGATTGATGAATCTGGGTTGGATGGTGCTATTGGCGGCCGTCATCTTCGCCGAGAAGATCTTCCGCCACGGCCCGCTCATCGGCCGGGTGGCCGGCCTCGGCCTTGTCCTTTTTGGCATGGCCACATTGACCGCGTCGTGGTTGGGAAAGCCGGCCAACATGCCACCTATGTGAGCTGCTCGGCACATACCCCTCGTTTGGTTCTCAACGCCACCGGACCGGGTGAGGAGCGCCGCAACCTCGGGCCCGTAGCAGCGCGGCGGCCGCCGGCGCCTCGGCGGGACCGCGGCGGCTGTGCCAAGCGCCGGACGACGCTCGGACTGGATTGGCGGATCGAACACGCACCGTGTACGAGCCAGATCTTCCAGAGCCCGATGTTCTCCGGGAGTGGTGCCAACGGCACGGCACCTCGGCGATCGCTGCTGGGGCACCTCGGGGGGCCGGCTAGTCCTTGAGGTGAAGCCCTGGCGTTTCTTTCAACGGTACCTGCAAGTCTCGAATCTGACTACGCAGAGTCTCCACTTCTTCGGCTTGCAACGTAGTGTAAGCAAGGCCCGCAGATTGCGCCAGCTTGTCAATGATGTCAACCTCATCGCGATCAAATGTCTCGCCGTTAGCGTGCGGGCCGAAAAGCGCAAGTCTGCTCAGCACTCGTCCGATCGCGATAGGCACCGCGAGAATGGGCATCTGAACGGGGTATGGCTGGGGCGCCGGTAGCTTTCCCTTCCAATAGCCGTCTGAAAGCACTAGAGGACGGGCTTGGAGCGAAGCAAGCAATGAGTCGTGCGCGGGAATCACCTGCAAGAGAGTTCCGGGCCACGATGGGGTCGCATGAACACGGTAGAAGGCCTCATCCGTTTTGCGTTCAAATAGCCCTGCGAGAGTGAGATCAAGGTCGTTCGCTGGCACGTCGATAAGCGCGTGATTGACTGCCTCAACCTGGGTGACTCGAGTTAGGCCTTCCGCTGCCTTCTTCAAGTCGCGCTCAGCAATGTACCACTTACGGTAGAACAGCCAATTCATAAAGTCCTTAATCTTTCGCAGGCGTTCATGAGCGAGTATGGAGATTAGTCCTACGGCAAGCGCGATCCAGGGCCAACGCTCTACTCTCCTGTGAAATGTGAGGTAGAGTAACTCGTACGCTACAAGCACTACGATGAATCCGAATGCCGCGACGCCCGAGCGATTGAGTACCAATCGGACATTGATCACCCGGTGACGTAATATCGCATAAGTGACGGCTATTGGGAACAATACATTCACTGCGTAAAGCGTTTGCCATTGCCATTGATGAATCGTCAGGGGCAAATTATTGAGCATCGAGGTTTGAGTGTAGACTTCGGCAAGGATGAAGCACAAGAGGCCGGACAGTGCGCCTAAGATGACCCAGCGTATCCTCGGTCGATCCGCAGGTTGAGTGACGTACGTGCGAAAGAACAAAGCGAAGACCGCAAGGTAAGTGGCGAGAAACAAATAGTAGTAGGCATCGTAGACAGCTTCAGTTGAGATCCCTTCAGTGTAGTTGCGAAACGACCAGAGGTTCAGTGCAGCCAGCGTCGCGAACGGGAAGAACAGCCACACAACCGCGCGCCGCCAATTTCTAACCGAATGACGCGGGAAGTACAGAGCGAACATCAGAATACCGGCGAGACCCGCACTGGCGATCACTGCCAGCGACCAGCCGAGCCAGCGAACTGCCTCGGCCGGAAGGTTTGCCCACCACACCTCGAGATCGCCGGAATTGAAATACAGGGCGTACACGAAGAACCCCCAAGTAACGGGCGATGGCGCCCGCCAAACGCAGAGCGCAGCCAGTCCGATGAAGAAAAGGCCAGCCAGTTGATCGAGCATGAGGGTCCACGTATTTGGCCATTTCGTACCAAAGAATCGGAGGTCTTCTGGCCTCGGCATCAACTCTACTGTCTCCCGAGCACGGTTGGCATGGATGATTTGTAAGACCACGGGCCGATCGTGCGCGACCCGCCCGCCGCCTTCTATTATCGCGCGACGATCAGTCATCGCTGTTGCGCGGAGGTCGATCTGATCGCCTTCTTGCAAGTGGCCCCGCGCGGGAGCGCAGCCGTGGACGGACGTGACCTTGCCGTTATTGTCAGCATCAAAGCAGACGACCCCCAAAGGGTACCAGCCGGCCGTTGGTTGGTGATGCGAATCTAATCCTACAAACGAATAGAGTTGTTGATACAGCGCACTCGGGCGCAGTGTATCGGGCAAGATGAGCGTTGTAACGTACGCCACGAGCAGTAGCAGGAGGATCTTGCCGAAACGTGACAATTCGCGAGGGCGATCCATAACGTTGGAAGCGTGACGCACGGCGCCTCCCAAGTCACCGGACAGACCAACTTGCGGGCCAACATGTTCGTCCGCCCAAACTCCAGCTCCTGCCGGCGCTACATTTGTGCCCTGTTGACACCAATCCGCACGAGGTGGCCTGTCCGTACCTTATCGCGCGCGCATCCGGCAAGGGACGGTGGTGCCGCACGCGCGATGGTGGGAGGATCTCAAGAACCTGAATGACAGTTTACGCTGCTGAATGGGTAAGAGTACCGATTTGCGCGGCGCGGGGCCCTGGAACCACCGCCACGCTATTCTCGTTGTGTGAGAGGGAACGCCACTCCCGGGGGCAACGGCATGCCAATCAACAACGATCGGAACCAGGTTTTGGTCGCTCTTCGGGATCACCCCCAAGGTGTCCGGAGCTCAGAATTGGGCGAGATGCTCGGCCTACCGCTGGATGCGGTCGAACGCCACCTCCTATACTGCACCGACTACGCGCTCGCGACCTGGGAAAAGAAGAAGGACCGGACAGGGCTCGCGACGATTACCAACCGCGGGCGCGACTACCTGACACGACAGGGGCTGTAAGTCCTATTGACGCGATCAGATCTTGACCGACCGGTCCACATTTAGTACGGACACGATCGCGCCTCCGACCTTTACCTTGACGGGTTCCACGATGTAGGATACGGGGTCCACCACCGGCGGCACCGGACTGATCAGCTTCTCCCGCACACAACAGATCTTCTGGATGACGGCAAGGGCATCGTCGACGCGGCCCTCGTCGGTGCCGATGATGATCGTCGTGTTACCCTCGCGGAGGAACCCGCCGGTGCTGGCAAGCATCGTGGTCTGGAACTGCGCGTCCATTAGCGCGTCGATCAGACGCCGGGAGTCCTTCTCCTGGACGATCGCGAGGATCAGCTTCAAAATGGGTGATCCACCCCCTCGGGGAGCACGGCCTCCCCCGAACCTGCGCGTGTCGATCACCCGGAATCGCGGAGGCTCATTCCCGGCTAGGTTGAGAAACCCCTCTCTCACGAAGAATATCTGGCGGCGTTTCGGGCCGCTGGGTTTGACGTCACCTCCGACGAGGAAGGGTTGATGGGACGTGGATTGCGCATCGGAGTCGTCCCTGAAACTAGCCTCCAGATCCCGACTGAATAGACCGGAAAGGACCGCAGTCTCCATCTGCCGAACCGCAATGTCCAACGTTGACGGCGATCCTGGTCCGGGAGGCTGACGAATGGGTCGTCGGCCGAGGAAGCGGGTTGCGAAAACAGCAGTTGCCAAGCGGACAAAGTGGCTTGCTCGACAACCGTCCTCCGTCTCGGTGCCTCGTCATCAACGACTCCACTTGCCCATGCTCTTCGCGGCTTAGGCAATCTGGCGCTCCGTCGGGGCGACTATGGGCGGGCGGCGGCACTTTTCGGAGAGAGCCTCACCATCGGCAGGGAGTTAGGAAACAGGTGGGGCACAGAGGAGTGCCCCGAGGGTTTTGCAGGGGTGGCCTCCGCACAGGGGCAGTCGCCGCGAAGCCGCCAGGCGGACAATTAGGGGAAACCTCTGGCGGCGCCACCCGGACCATACGTCGGCGATGAGCGCTTACGGAGGCCCGGCACCGGATGCCACCACCGAGCTACCCGTCTACCGCTAGGCACCGGAAACGCTTGGGAGACAAGGGCTAGCGCAAGGGGAGATCCACGGCGATGCACACGGCTCCGCCGCGGACCGACCCTCCGGCGGCGCCGGGAGGCGCCTCCTCGGGGTCGGCTCCGCTCCGGTGGGGGGGCTCCTCGACCCCGCCACGCCACCACCGCATCGCGTTCTTGACAACCCTCCCGGCGCCCCGTAGCATGGGCTCAAAGCGATGAGGGAGCGGGAGTACGTCCGCCGCCGGCCCGAAGCCGCGAATGCGGCCCGAGAGAGCCGGATGAGGTGCGAGCCGGCGGGAGCGGCGGGCGGAACATGGCTCCGGAGCTGCGCGACCAACCGCGGATGCCGAGAGGCCACCGCGCAGTAGGCGACGCCGCGGCGCCCGCGTAACCAGGCGACCCTTCGAATCGCGAAGCGGTCAGGCCCGCTCGGGCGGGCGAACGTGGGTGGTATCACGGAGGCGTGTGCCTCTCGTCCCAAGGACGGGAGGCATGTTATTTTGGGGGAGCGAGGCGAGAACGATGAAGACCTACTACATCACGACGCCGATCTACTACGTGAACGGCGACCCGCACATCGGGCACGCCTACACGACGATCGCGGCCGACGTTGCGGCACGCTTCAAGCGCCTGAGCGGCTACGACGTGTTCTTCCTGACCGGCACCGATGAGCACGGCATCAACATCGCCCGAGTCGCCGAGCGGAACGGGGTGTCCCCGCAGGCGTGGGCCGACCGGATCGCGGACGAGTTCCGGCGCCTGTGGCAGGTGCTCAACATCTCGAACGACGATTTCATCCGGACGACCGAGCCCCGCCACCGCAAGGTCGTCCAGCACATCTTCGAACGCCTCTTCAAACAGGGCGATATCTATCTCGGCACCTACGAGGGCTGGTACTGCCCCTCCTGCGAGAGCTTCTACCCGGAGAACGAGCTGGGGCCGGACCATACGTGTCCGGTGCATACCGGTCTCACGCTCGAGTGGACCGCCGAGGAATCGTATCTGCTCCGCCTGTCGACGTACCGGGACTGGTTGCTCCAACACATCGAGACCCATCCCCACGCCGTCGCCCCGGACAGCTCGCGGAACGAAGTGCTCGCGCTGCTCCGCGCGGGACTCAAGGACATCGCCGTGAGCCGCACCACGTTTACGTGGGGCATCCCCGTGCCGTTTGATCCGAAGCACGTCGTCTACGTCTGGATCGACGCGCTGACGAACTACATCACCGCCGCCGGGGTGCTCGACGACCCGGAGCGATTCCGTCGCTACTGGCCCGCGGACGTCCATCTCGTGGGCAAGGAGATCGTGCGCTTCCATGCCGTGATCTGGCCGATCGTCCTGCACGCCGCGGGGATCGCCGTGCCGAAGCAAACGTTCGCCAACGGCTGGCTGACGCTCGGCGGCAAGAAGTTCAGCAAGTCGCTCGGCACCGTGATCGACCCGGCGGCCCTGTCCCGCGAGATCGCCGAGGAATCCGGCGCGGAGTTCGGGGTTGCGGTGGACGCGCTGCGATACTTCCTCCTGCGGGAGATCCCGTTCGGCGCCGACGGCGACTTCAGCAAGCCGGCGCTGATCCACCGGTTCAATGCGGATCTCGCCAACGACTACGGCAACCTGCTGAACCGGTCGCTGCCCATCCTCGAGCGGCACTTCGAGGGGCGCGTGCCGCCGCGCGGTCCCGAGGAAGGCGGGGACGCGGCGCTGCGCGAGGTCGCCGCCGCGGTCGCGACCGCGGTGGAACCGGCGATCGATCGCCTCGACTTCCGGAATGCGCTCGAAGAGATCTGGCGAATCCTGTCGGCGGGGAACAAATACCTTGACGAGGAAGCGCCGTGGCGGTCGATCCAGGCGGGCCGGTTGGATCGCGCGGGGACGGTCTTGTACAATACGCTGGAAGCCGTGCGCGTCGCGACCGTGCTCCTCTCGCCGTGGCTCCCGACCGCGGCCGCGCGGGCGTGGGAGCAGCTCGGCCTTGATGCGCCGCTTTCTTCGCAGCGGCTGCCGGACGCGGTACGCTGGGGCGGACTGCCCGTCGGCACGCGGACCCGCCCGGGCAGGC
Organism: bacterium; assembly: GCA_035295165.1. Classification (NCBI taxonomy): domain Bacteria; species bacterium. The sequence goes on along the minus strand of DATGJN010000103.1, from coordinate 103,747 downwards.
CGATCTTTCCGCGGATCGAAACCCGTCCGGCGCCCGGGAGCCGGGGCGCGGCGCGGACGGCCAAAGGAGGCACACCGGTGGGAACGATCTCGATCGACGAGTTCAAGAAGGTCGAGCTGCGGGTCGCCGAGGTCTTGGAAGCGAAGCGGGTGGCCGGCGCCGACAAGATCCTCGAGCTGCGCATCAAGATCGGCGACGAGACGCGCTCCCTCGCTGCGGGGATCGCCCAGCACTACGCGCCCGAGGCCCTGGTCGGCCGCAAGATCGTCGTCGTCGCCAACCTCGAACCGCGGCGCGTCCGCGGGGTCGAGTCGCAGGGCATGCTTCTCGCCGCGAGCCACGACGGCCGCGTCGTGCTGCTGGGCGTGGACGGCGACGTCCCGAGCGGATCACCCGTATCGTGACGGCACCTGCGGCGCGCAAGGACCGCGGTGCCCGCGGATCCCTCGTGGAACATTGCGTGAGGGGACCAAGGATTCGCATCGTTTGAGCGAATTCTTAGGGTGGGCCAGCAGCTAAGACAGCACCGCGGTGCGGTGCCAAAGGGGGGACGAGTCGATGCAGTCGATCCGCAGGAGCGCCGGGGTTCCCGCCGTCTTGCTTGCCGTCGCGGTGATGCTGGGAGCGGCCTTGCCCGCGCTCGCCGACGCGCGGGACATCTCGGTCGGCGGCATCTTCATTTGTCGAATCACGCACGACGCCCCAGGATACACGTCGTACGAGCGCGCCACTCAGATCAACCAGCGCATCACGGAGGTCCTGAGCGCCCCGCGGTTCCGGCAGGGCGGCAACGTCGTCGTCCGCCAGGCCGGCGCCGCCGCCACGATCTCGGTGGGGGACGTTCTCGTGTTCACCGTCATGCCGGCCGATGCCCAGGACACGGGCATGGGGACGGTCGACCTTGCGAAGTACTGGGCCAAGCTCCTCGCGAAGGGGCTCGGGCAAGCGCTGCCGGGGTCGGGATTCTACTTCTAATAGTAGGCGGGACTCCACCCTGTGATCGTCGCGGGCTGATAGACGGCGTCTCGCGCCGCCGCGACCCTGTGCGACTCGATCGCGGGGCCGGGGGCGGGGTCCGTCCCCCCGCCGGCCAGGACCCGATGAACCGGCGGGCGTCGCTGTCAGGAGCGCGCAGAGGCGGAGGGGCACCGCCGGCCTACGATTTGGCGGCGACGCGCTCGAACAGCCCGTTGTCCACGTCCGAGAACGCGTCCATCATGACCCCCATCACCTTGCCGTCCTGGCCGAACACGAACCGCGCGAATCCTGAGTCACCGGCGAACGCATCGACGAGCGGCCAGGACACGAGAAAGGCGTCGCGGTCCCAGGGCGCCAGGAGCATACGGGCGGGCCTCGGCCCGACGGAGAACGAGAGCCCGCTGCCGCTCGTGGCCACCGTGGCGCGTCCGTACACGGTGTTGCGGAACGTCCCCGCATACTGCTCGAGCGAGAGCGGCGGGGCCGGCGGTTGCGGCCGTGCACCCACAGCCTTGCGGCGGGCCTCGACCCCCTGTTCGTACTTGCGATACATGAGCGCACTCCAGTCGCTTCGCGGGTTGCCGAAGTAGAGGTCGTGCAGCTCGAACACCAGCGCCTCGGCCAGCGGCACCTCGCCGCGATTGGTCAAAATGACGACCCCGAGGTCGCCGCCGTGGTTGAGCCCGACCGCGGCGCGCATGAAGTTCGTGTCCCCGTTGTGCCAGACGATCGGCAGCGGGCGCGCGCTGGTGAACAGCCACCCTTCGCGGTAGAACGACTTGGCCTCCGACATCGAGGTGCCGGCCGCGTCGGTCGACGGCGGAAGCGCCGTCCGCGGGGCGTGGACGACGTCCATGTTCGCCTCGCCGACCAACCGCGTCTGTCCGAACCGTCCGCGCGCGAGGTGGAGGCGCACCCAGTTCGCCATGTCCAATACGGTCGAGTTGACGCCGCCCGCCGGCGCGTACGTGTACACCCAGCCGAGGAACGGATAGTCCATCGCCAGCGGACGCACCTGGCCGTCGAGAACCCGGTGACCGTGCGTCGCGTCCGCGGCCTGTTGAAACGGACCGAGCCCAGTCGAACTGGCGGCCATTCCAAGGGGCGTGAAGATGCGGCGGCGCACGTTCTCCTCCCAGCTCGTGCCGGTCAGCCGCTCGATGATCGCGCTCGCGACGAGGAACAGGTTGTTCACGTAGCCGAACTCGCTGCGGAAGCTCGAAACCGGGCGCATCTCGCGGATCTGCCTGCGGATGTAGGCCGCGTCGAATCCGATGAGCGCCATGAGATCGCCGGCATACGGCGCCATCCCGCTGTGCTGCACCATGAGGTCCTGGATCATGAACTCCCGCGTGACCCACGCATCGTACATCGCAAACTCCGGGTCGTGGTCGATCACGCGGTCGGTCCACTTGAGCTTCCCCTGGTCGACGAGCATCGCCACGAGCGTCGACGTGAACGCCTTGGACGTGGATCCGATTTGAAACAGCGTGTGCGTGTGCACCGGCACCGACGCCCCGAGCTGTTTCACACCGAATCCCTTAGCGTACACGACCGCGTCGTCGTGCACGACCGCGATCGCCATGCCCGGTACACTCCACTGGACACGCGCCCGCTCGGCGTAGGTCTCGAACTCTTTCAACACAGCGTCGAGGGGCGGCGCCCCCGACGGCGCCGGCCGGTGCGAGTGCTGCGCCGGCCGTCACCGCCGCCGCGGCGGCCGTTGCCGATCCGAGGAGTTGTCGACGGGAGAGCGCGATCGGACGATGACGACGTTCCGTGCACTACCCCCTTCTCGGATCGGCATCGCGGCGGCGAGCGCACGGCTCAGCGTTCGAACGCCGACCTGCACACACCTCATCTGACAGAACCGCGGTCCGGTGGTCTGCGCCAACAACCTCCCCGACCAGCGCACCGCGAGGGAGCGCGCGCAGGGTCAGGTCAGGTCAAGATGACGCCGGCGCGCGCGTCATGCCGCATCGGATCACGCAATGCGCACATCGCCTACCTGCCCGTCGACCGTGATCTCGGTCCCGAAGGCGTGCGAGAGCGCCGCGAACCGATCCAGGATCTCCCCGGCGAGCGCTGCGGAGGCCAACCGCGGGGTGCCGCGGTCCGGCCAGCGCATGCCAAAGCCGAGGGACACCGGATGGAGACGAATCTGCCGCAGCACGCGGTCCTCGAACACGCACAGGGGGAGCACGGCTTCCCAGTACCGGCGGTCCGCGGCGAAACTCTGCGAGCCGTCCTTGGACAACTCGCGGAACAGCTCCGGCGCGGACCGACTCGGATCCACCCGGAGCGTCTCGTAGTCGTCGGCGGGGATCCGCTCGAGGTATTCGTGCTGGAAGATGAAGTTGCCGAGGGAATAGAAGATCGGCTTTCCTTTATAGAGCTCCAGCCCGCGTAGCAGGTGCGGACCGTGACCGAGCACCATGTCAGCCCCGGCGTCGACGCAGGCGCGGGCAAACGTCGTGATGAACTGCGCCGGCAGCCAGCGTTCGGTCCCCTCCTCGTGCGCGTGGATGCTGACCAGTGTCAAATCCGAGACCTCGGTCGCCGCCTGTACCGAGCGCGTGTTGCCGAGGAGATCGCCCTCGTGCGGCTCCGTGCGCACGCCAAATTCCTCGCCCACGATGAACGAGCGGTCCGCGAACGAGAACTCGCCCTCGCGCTTCGGCGGGTGTCCAAACCCCATCCAGATGCGCCATTGTCGCTGCCGCTCGACTCCCGTCCGCTCGGCGATGCGCTGGATGGCGTCCATGTGCGCCTGATCGACGACGTACAGGGTATCGAAGCGCTGCGGGTTGAGCCCGGGGCGGCCCGGAGCGTCCGGGCGCTGCGCCCCGCCGCGCTGTCCAGGCGCAAAGGTGGATGCGCAGGCGACCAGCCCGATCCGACCCCTCGGCGTCTCGAGGAACGCGGGCATCCTCGCCTCCGCCAGGTTCCGCCCGGCGCCGGCGCAGACGAAGTCCATCTGCCGCAGCGCCTCGACGGTCCGCAGGCACCCCTCCTCGCCGTAGTTGAGCGTGTGGTTGTTGGCGAACGCAGTCAGGTTGAACCCCATGCGCATCAGGTCCCGGGCCACGTCGGGCGTCGCGGACAGGTTCATTCCCCCGCTCTCGACGACCGGCGTTCCCCGATACCCGCTCAAGACCATCTCCATGTTGGTGAATCTCGCATCGGCGGATTGGATGAGACGGAGCATATCGGCAAACGGCGGATCGTCGTAGACCGGCATCCGCCGCGTGATGAGTGAATCGCCGGTGGCCGTCACCGCTATCCGCTTGGGCATCGCAGCCTCCTTCACACAACCGGGTTGGGTATCGCCGGTTGGTTCAAACTGCCTCGCGCCCACCCCTTTTCTCCGGCGAGCGATCGGTGCGACACCAACCGGGAGACCCCGAGATCGCTCCGTGAACGAGATGCAAATGATCACCCGGGCGCACTCCGGCGGCGCCGCCCGCCGGCAGCTCACACGTCACGGCCGCGCCGGCGGCCCGCACCACTCGACCCGGCCGCACGTCGGTGACCACCCGCACGACGGTCCCGTCGCGCGCACAGAACACCACGTCGATCGTGCATCGCATGCCGACGGTGTGCACCCACGCGCACGGAACAAGCCAGAGCGCATCGCCCGCGGCGGCGCGCCGGCCGATCCATCCGCGGACCCGACTCCAGCAGGTGCTCGCCACGTCACACCGGCCGGCGAGCGTTCGACCGGACTCTCGATGCGCGACCGCAGCGCGTCGCGGGCCGACCGGCCGTGATCCGGCCGCGTGAAGCCGGTGGCGCATCAGTGGAGAACCCCGCCGGGGCCGAGCAGCTTGAGCGCGACCGGTCCGAGTCCGACGATGAACACCTGGGGGAACACGCAGACCACGAGCGGGACCACGAGCCTCACGGCGAGACCGCGCGCCGATTCTTCCGCCCGCCGGAGCATCAGCCGCCGCAGGTGCGACGCCTGCGCCTCCAGGGCGTCGGCGAGCGGAGAGCCCAGACGCACGCTCTGCGCCAGGGTCGCCGCCACCACCGCGAGCGCGTCGCCGGGATAGCGCCGCACCATCTCGGCCATCCCCTCCTCCGGCGTTCGGCCCAGCGCCAGGTCGGTGAGGTACGCGTGGAACGCCGTAGTCGCAACGCCCCGTCCGCTCCCCGCGTACTCGGCGACCGCGGCCGGCAGGCTCAGGCCCGCGCGCAGCCCGATGACCAGCATATCCAGCGCGCCCGGCAGCTCGCGCTCGAACTCGCGGATCCGGAAGGCGCCTCGCCGCCGCACCCACAGGCCGGGTTGAAGATAGCCGATCCCCCACCCGAACGCGCCCCACGCCCAATCTGGACCCGGCGCGCCGCTCAGGTGGACGATCGCCGGCGCGGCGAGCGCCAGGGCCGCCCCCGAGGCCAGCGCGAGCGCGACGAGGGTCTCCGGCGCCCATTCGAGCGCGGCCCGCGCCAAATAGTCCGCCGCGCGCCGCCGGCGCGCCTGAGAGGTCAAACGCCGAAGCGCCAGGACGGCTCGTGTGCCGGCGGGCTGTCCAACCCTGCGCCACAGGGACGGAGCGCGACGCTCCGTCGGCCGCCTGTCAGACAGGTAGCGTCGCAGACGCCGGAGGGCTGGCGAGGACGGCTCCTCCCCGCGGGCCGCCGCCCAGAGCAGCGCATCCAGGGCCCCAAGGCCCCAGACGTCCCACCAGCCGGTCACCGCGTCGCACCCCGGATCATCGCCCGAATGGTGTACCAGCCGACGAGCTGCAGCGCCGCCGCCAGCGCCAGCAGAGCTCGGCCGGCGCGGGAGGCGAAGAGCCCGTCCATCGCCGCGGGGTCCAGCAGCATCATCGCGGCGGCCACGCCGAAGGGAAACAGCGTCAGAACGGTCGCGGTGCCCCGTGCGTGCGCGGTGACGGCGCGAACTTCCTGAAGAAACGCCAGTTGCTCGCGCACGGCCTGGGACTGCCGGGACAGGCACTCGGCCAAGTTCCCGCCGCTGCGGTCGGCCACGAGAATCGCCGTGACGACCGCGCCGAGCGACGGACTGGGCACGCGTCGCCGCAGCCTCGCGAGCGCCTCGGACAGTGAAGCCCCGAGCGCGATCTCCTCCGACACCCTGGCGCATTCCGTCCGCAGGGGAGCCGGCAGCCGCCGCGCGATCTCCGCGACGCCCTCCGCCGCCGATCGGTGGCCGCGCAACTGGCCCACCAGGAGATCCAGCGCGGCGGGGAGCTGCAGGTCGAGGCGACGACATCGCCGGTCGCGCGCCGCACCGAGCGCGAGCCACGTGATGCCGGGACAGAGCACGAACGCCGCGGCGCAGGCCCCGGGGCCGCCGAACGCCGCGGCGGCTCCGCCCGCGGCCGCGGTACCGGCGGCCGCGGCGAGCAGCGCTTCCGACACCGAAAACGGCACCCCGGCTTCGCGCAGACGCTGCTCAATGAGCGCCCCGATCTGGATCCGAACGAGCCGACGGTCGACCCGCCGCAGGACGCCGCCTGCCCGGCGCGATCGGACCGGTCGGCGCGCGACGTGGCGCTCGAGCCGGCATGCCGCCACGGAGGCCCCGCGCCGCGCCGTCACCTCGCACACGATCAACGCCACGGCCGCCGCGACCGCGAGCGCGGTCACGGGACGCCCGGCCGCGCGAGCGGTGGAGCCGCGGAGAATCCCGGCACCGGAACGCCGGCGCGCCGGAGCCGCTCGCAGAGACGCGAAGGGATCCCCATCCACGCAAACGCCGCCTGGGCGCGGTCGAAGCGGAAGAGCGTCTGCGTCTGCACGGCGTCGCCGCCCAACCCGACCACCTCGGCGATCTCGGCCACGACGCGCCGCCCGTCCGGGAGGCGCTCCAGGTGCACGATCACCTCGACCGCCGCGGAGGTCAACCGGCGCACGATGTCGCCCGGGAGACCGGAGCTCCATCGCGCCAGCACCTCGAGGCGGTCCAAAGCCTGCACCGGGCTGCTCGCGTGGAGCGTGCTCATGCTCCCGGCGTGTCCGGTGCTCATCGCCTGCAGCATGTCGAGCGCTTCCCCGCCGCGCACTTCGCCCACGATGATCCGATCGGGGTTTTGCCTGAGCGCGTTGCGGAGCAGGTGGGTCTGCGTGATCTCGCCCTTGCCCTCCACGTTGGCCGGGCGCGTTTCCCACCGAATCCAGTTCACAACCGGCAGGCGGAGCTCGGCGGCCTCCTCGATCGTCAGCACCCGTTCTGCGGCGGGAATCGACGCCGCGCACGCGTTCATCATGCTCGTCTTGCCCGCGCCGGTGCCGCCCGTGAACAACAGATTCGCGCGGTGGCGCACCGCGGTGATGAGGTAGCCGGCCATCGGCGCACTCAACGTGGCCGCATCGATGAGCATGTCCAGCGTGATCGGCGACGCCGGGAACAACCGGATCGCAAGACACGGCCCGCTCACCGCAACCGGCGGCAGCGCAGCGTGGGTCCGAAACCCCTGCGGCATGCGGGCGTCCACCATCGGGGTCGTGGCATCAACCCGGCGCCCCGCGAGGTCCGCGATGCGGGCGATGATATAGCACAGGTGCGCCTCGTCTCGGAAGCGGATCGGGCTCTCCGTCTTGATTCCATGACGCTGCACGTAGACGAGGTCGTACCGGTTGACCATGATATCCGTGATGTGCGGATCGCGCAGCAGCGGCTCCAGAGGCCCGAATCCGACGATATCGTCGCAGAGCTCGGCCACGATCCGTGCGGTCTCGGCCTCCCCGAGGAGCGGATAGTCCCGAAGGTAGCCGGCGAGCGTCTCCTCGAGGTAGCCCCGCACCACCGCCCGGTCCTGCCCGGCCAGTGCGTGCTTCTCCACGTCCGCGAGCAGTCGGTCGTGCAGCGCCGCACGAATCTCCCCGCCGCGTGCATGGCGCTCCGCCGGACTAGCCATCGCCCGGCCCGCCCGCCGCCACGCCGCCGTCGCCCAGCGCGTTCCTGAGGCTGTCGCGGCGCCGCGCGACGATCACCTGCGCCAGTCGGCGGACCGCCGCGCACCACGGATGTTGCGGATCCGTCACGAGGACGAGCTCTCCGCGATCGAGACGCGCACGCATGGGCTCCGCGTACGGCAGCACCGCGGCAAACGGCCGGCCCAACGCGCCCGCCGCTTGGTCGGCTCCGTACGACGCGTCGCGGCCCAAACGGTTGAGCACCAGCGTCGGAGGCGCGCCGCCTCCTCCCTCGGCCGCCAGCATGTCGGCGAGCCGGCGAAGGTTGCGTAACGCGGGCAAGTCGAGCGTCGTCACCGCCAACGTGAGCGCTGCCCGGCGCAGCAGCAACCGCTGCGCGGGCAGCACGGGCCGGCCCACGTCCACGACCACGAACGACGAGATCGCCGTGCACGCGTCGAGCACGGCCGGGACGACGCCCTCCATCTCCGCCGGATCCTCCGGATCGGCCCACAACGTGAGCACGGAGAACCCCGCGGCGTGCGGCGTGGCGGAGTGACGCAGGACGCGCGGTTCGATCGGAAGCCGCTGGCGTACCAGCCAGGTGACGGTCCCGCCGGGGTCGAGGTCACCGGCGACGCCCAACGTGCCGCACGGAGGGGCGTCGGCGTCCACCGCCATCACCGCACCGTGCGTCGAAAGCGCCGCGGCGAGGTTCAGCGTGAGGACGGTGCACCCCGCGCCGCCTTTTCCCGACGCCACCGCGATGGACATGCCCCGAAGTCGACCGGAGACGCCGGTTTCTTCCACCAGCGCTTCGCGCACCGCGTCCGCGCACGCCTCCGCGTCGAGCGGGAGCGGAAGCACATCCCGCACCCCGGCGCGAACAAGCTCGCGCACGGCGTCGAACGGCAGCGTCGCGGCGAACACGAACACCCGAGTCTGCGGATAGGCGGCCGCGATCTGAGCGAGCGCGATACGCTCACGCCGCGGTTCGGGCAGGTCCACGAGAAGACACGCCGCGGCGTTCAACGCCACGAGCTCGAGCGCGTGCGGAAGCGACCCCGCGTGCTCGACGCGGCCCACGTCCGCCAGGCTTCGCGCGAGAGCCTCCCTCCCCGCGGGATCCCTGTGGTGCACCACGATGGACCGCGGGATCGCCCCATTCGTCATCCGTCACCACGCTCCGCCGTCGCCCGAGCCGTCGTCCGAACCCGCGCCAGAGGAATCTCCCCCACCGTCACCCGGATTGCCGTCCGACGCGGCGGATGCTCCTGCGTCCGCCTGCTGTTGCGATTGCATCTCCCCCAGTCCCAGCCCCGCCGTGAAGTCGCCAGCGTACGGCCCAGGGTCGGCCGGCGTGACGCCCATGCGGTCGAGTGCGGCCGCCGCCGAGGCCGCATCACCGGCCACGATCGCGTCGCAGTTGCATGCGGCGGGGGCGTCGACCGCCCCGATGCCGGCGCTCGCGTCCGACTGCGTGGAGGGACCCGCTGGGGTCGATGCCGTCCCAGGCGCGGTGCCGCGGTCGCCGCCAGCGGACCGCGCAGGCGGAAGGGCACCCGCGGAGCCCGCGCCCCAGCCGGTGAAGAACGCGGGCGCGGGGCCGTTCACCTCTGACCCGATCGGCGCGCCGGCGGTGGGCGCGATGGTCCGCCCGCTCCACAGCGCGATGTCTGCACGGGCCACGACCGTCCACGAGCGAATGCCCAGGGCTCCGAGAAAGAAGGTCGGCACCGGTGTCTCCGCGGTCATCGTGAGCCGACCGCCGGACGGCATGGCGGTCGTGACGGTGGCTCGCGAGAGCCCCTCGGAGGCGAGCTCTTGGCGTGCGACCACGAGTGCTTCGGCAATGGCACCCTGCTCAATTCCGCCGGGGGCAGCACCCGAGGTATCGTCCGTCTGTGCGCTCCATCGCTGCGCCGAGAGGACACCATCGTCGAGCGAGTGCTGCAGCATGGACCGTACGACGTACCCGTTGCGCACGTCCACCGCGGCGCCGGTGAAACTCAACAGCACCGGCAACAGCGTCGCCACGAGAAGCAGCACACCGCCGTGCTCGCCTGCATCACAACGCCCGCGCGGCCGCGCCGGATGCGATCGCAAGCGCCCGGTCGCGCTCATGGCGCACCTCCGTCCCACGCGGGGACGCCTCCCGCGGGGCGCCCCCCATCGCCCGCACGGGGTACGGGTTCGCCGATGCGCACGTCACCTTCGATCACATCCACGACCCAGACGGGCGCGCTCACCCCCTGCGGGCGCGGCGGCGCTGTGGCAGAAGCTGCCGCCGGCCCGCGGTGGCGAACCGCGGCGCCGCGGGCCGGCGCCGTCCCGACGAAGGTGGGCACCGGCGGCCCGCTGGTACCGCCGCGCGACGCGCCGAGGTACGGAAACAGGCGCAGCGTCCCGGGAACGGCTTCGCCCGGGGCGTCGGCCGGCGCCGGGTGCGCGGCGACAAAGATGCGTCCGAACGCCTGCGCGAGCACAATCTCTCGCTCGCGATCGCGGGGCACGGCGATCTCGACGTCCACCGATGCGCTCCCCTGTCCGACCGGTACCGCGACGGCGAGGCGCTCGGGCCCAGGCGCGGCATGGTCCCGGGCGGCGGCGACCCGCAGCACGATGCCCGTGGTCAGCGGCGTCACGAAGCCCTCCCCCCGCTCCGGATCGAAGGCACCGATCAGGTCGACGCGACTGCCGGGGACGAGTTCGCCGCCGAACGTCGCCGCCGGGGGCACGACGAGGGTCAGCGCGCGCATGCCGGGCGGCACGCGCGCCCCGATGCCGTAGTAGCGGAGCGCGGGGACCACGTCGCGGCCTGTGACCGCTTCTCCGCGGGCGATCTCGCGGACGACCACGTGCCTGACCAGATCCGTCACTTGCGCGGGTCGGGCGCCCGACTCGGCGGTTCCGAACGACTGGGGAACGGCGCGGAGATCGCTCGCCCTGAGCACGTGCCCGGGTCGAAGAAGACGCCGCGCCACGAACGTGGGCACCGCGGCGGTCCGCGTGAGAGGGCGCCGGTGAACGTGCGCGACCGCAGACGCGATCACCAGCAACAGCACCGCCACGGCGGTCGAGCGAAGCCACCGCCGACGCCGGGCGAGGAACTGGAGCGCGAGCGGCCCGAGGGCCATGACCCGTCCGTTAGTTCCGGTCGCCACCGTTTCCACCCCCGTTTGGTTGCTGCTGAAGAAGCGCCTGCCACAGGGAGTAGTAGTAACTCGCAGTCTGCGACCAGTAGGCGGCCTGGGCGCCGGCCTGCTGATCCGCGGCGGTCAATGCGGCGATCTCGGACTGCTGCCCCTGCACCTGCCCGGCCTCTGCCTGGTAGGCGGAGGTGAGCGACGCCACCTGAGCCTGGAGGGTCGCGATCTGCGTTTGCTGCGCTGCGACCTCGTCCGCCTGCCCCCACCACGGCGGCGGCAGTTCCTCGATCGTGCCGGCTGCCTCCGCAGTGAGTCGCCGCCCGTTGAGCAGGGGCGCGAACCAGGGCGTCAGCGACGTGATCGGATATGCCACCGACACCACGATGGTGCGCATCCTCCCGGCGCAGGCCGGTTCGAGATACTCGAGCGCGACGTCCATCACCGCCGGGTCGAGACGCGGCGCCGCTCCGCGGGCGGCGGCAGACGCGGTGGCCTGGTCGGACGCCGGCGGGGCGCCGTCGCAGTGGCCGGTGCCCGCCTCCTGGATGGCGACCGCACGACCGGCGGCCTGAGCGGCCGCCGCGACCATACCGGCTTCGTGCACCGCCCATCCCCCGTCGATCACCGCGCTCGCGACCGCCAGCAGGATCGGCAGCACAAGCACGAGCTCGATGAGCGCCTGGCCGCGCGCGCCGCGATCCTGTGCGCGATCCCGCCGCATCGGCCCACGTGTCCTCAGTATTGCGAGAGCGTCGAGGAGATCGCCGAAAACAGGTCGTTCAGGCTCTTGGAGAGCGCCGTCAACACGGCCACCGCGCCCACGATCAGAATGCCGCCGATGAGCGCGTACTCGATCATCCCCTGGCCGGCCTGGCCGGCCCATCTCCGCCGGGGCGACGCCGCCTGGGCCGCCGGAGGCACGGAGCGCCTCACCTGGCCGCCGCCTCGGCGGCGGGCGCACCACCACGTCGTTTGCATGCGGGATCCTCCTCTCACGGCCGGGGCGCCGGCACGTCGCTCGGGTCGACGAGCATCGGAGTGACGAAGATCACGAGCTCGGTCTCGTCGTGCTGGAACTGCGTGGAGCGGAACAGCGCGCCGATCACCGGCAGATCGCCGAGCACGGGGATCTTTTGGACCGATTCGCTGTCCTGCCGCTGCAGGAGCCCGCCAAGCACCAGCGTCTGGTTTGGGAGCATCGATACGGCGGTCTGCGCGCGCCGGACGCGAAGCGCCGGGATCGTAAACCCGTTGACCTTGATGGCATCCGTGAAGTCAAGCGTGCTCACCTCGGGCGCAACCTGCATGAATACGCGACCGTCGTCCTGATAGTCGGGGCGCGCGGTGAGAATGACCCCGAAATCCTTGTACTCAACGGTAACCGACCCGTTCGGGCCGGCGATCGGAATCGGGACTTGTCCGCCGAGCAGCATGGACGCCGGGGTCCCGGCCATCACCATCAAGCTGGGCTCGGCGAGCAGCCTCGCGCGGCCGTCCTGGACCAGCCCCTGAAGCTGGGCGATCAGGAGATCCAGACCGGCCGCCCCAGCTCCCGGATTCGTCGTCAGCTGCAGGTTGTACACGCCGCCGTTCAGCGACGGCGCGGCGCCCGGCGCGGCCTGGCCACCGCCCCATGTCACCCCGAGGGCGCGCGCCGCGCTGCGGTCGAGCTCAACCACCTCCACCTGGAGCTTGATCTGCACCGGCCGCCGGACGTTCAGCAGATTGACCACAAGCGGGACGAACGCCCGGGCGATCTCCTCGATCCGCTGACGATCCATCTGGGTCTCGACGGAACCGCTCAACACGACACCGGAGGACGTCGCAGAGGAAGGCTGACGGGCAACCGGGGCGCCGGGACGTGGCGTCGAAGCGCCGGTGCCCCCCGGCACGGCCACCAGCGTGGGTTGCGATGGAGGGACCGCCACGTCGAGGCCGGCCCTGGGACCCGCCGCGCTGCCGGGCGCGGGCACTCCGCCCGATGTACCGGCAGGGGGCGCCGCCGGGCCGTTCGTCGCAGCGCCGCCCGAGGGGATCTCGGTCACAACGAGGGCCGCGCCGGGGAACATCGTCGAAAGCAGGTGCCGCAGCGCGGCCAGACGGTCCGGTGCCGAGGCCACCTCCACAGCGTAGACCGAGACCCGCCCCGCACCGTCCCACACGTACATCGTCGTGCGCCCGGCCGCGCGGGCCGTGACCAGCAACTCGCGATCGGTCACGGGAACGACGCTGAGCACCCGCGGGTCCGCGACCGCAACGCGCACCAGTCCCGCAATGGACAGCAGGCGCCCGCTACCCTCCTGGAGCGTCATCGCCTGCGGAGCGCCCGATCCGACCGGGGGCGGTGTGGCGGCCCCGCGCGTCGTGGTCCGCGAGCTTCCCGGGTGTGCCGACGGCGTGTCGGGAACGGGCAACCGCGTGGGGGGTGCCACGACCACCACAAGTACGCGCCCGTCCACGAGCCTCGCCGTCGCATGCATCGCGATGCGCGTCGCGATCTCGATCTCCGACCGCGAACCGGCGCCGCCGATCGGACGCACGAAGATCCCAACCACCGGTCCCACCGCCAACCGGTACGACGCCGGTTCCACGGCCACGCCCTCGAGCGCGATCAGCACACGGCCGGGGCTCGTGGAGACCGCATAGCGCACCGGGGCGCCGACGGCAATCCGAATGCGGGCGCCCTCGCCGTCAGGCTCGATCACCACGCCGCCAAGCGCGGGCCCGGCCGCGCGCGCCCGATCCACGTCGGGCGGCGCGCCCCAAACCGCTGCGGCGGCCAGCGCCGCCACCAGCGTTCCGCACACACCCCGATGAGCGCGCGCGCTGTGAGAAATTCCTGCCGCCATCGCCGTAACGCCTGTGTGGTCGAAGTATGTGAACATCTATACTTATAGACATCACTGCAGCTTCCGTCAATCCCGAACGTGCGTCTGCGCGCGCCGCGCGATCGCAACCGCGCCCGCGGAAGAAACACGTCACAGGCGGATACCGAAGGGAAAGGTTCCACCGCCAGCGAACTGCACAATGTTGATTCCCTCGGAGGGAGGATGCGGTGCCGAACGCCTTCGAGGCGCACCCGGAAGAGATTCTCATCGTTCTCGCCGCGGTCTGCGGAATCCTCATCGTGCTTGTCATCGGGCACCTGCTCCGCCGCCGGCGACCCAGCACGCCCCGGATACTCCCCCCGATGGACGAAAGCATGCGCGGTGAACTGGTGGAGGTCCGGCGCCGTCTCGAGACGCTCGAGCACAGCGTGGCGCAGATCACGAACCATCTGCCGAAGGCGATTCAGGGTGTCGGCGTGGTCCGCTACAATCCGTTTCCCGACATGGGCGGCAATATGAGCTTCAGCCTCGCGCTGCTCGACGGTCAGGCGAACGGGGTGGTGGTGAGCGTGCTCAACAATCGGGACAGCGCCCGCGTGTACGGCAAGCCGATCGAGGCCGGTCGGTCGAATCACCCGCTCTCGTCCGAGGAGTTGGAGGCACTTGCCGCCGCGCGCGGACCACGCCAAGAGGGTGTGCGATGACCGTGCTCGCCCGGCCGGCCCGGTCCGTGACCGGCCGGAGCGACGCAGCGTGAGCGAGGCGCGATGCGATTTCGAGATCGGCGTGACGCCGGCGACCAGCTCGCCTCCGCGTTAGCGGAGCTCCGGATCTGCGGTTCGGGCGTCGTCGTCGCGATCCCGCGGGGCGGCGTGATTGTGGCCGATGAAATCGCCCGGCGGTGCGGGTGGCCGCTGGACTTCACCGTCCCGCGCAAGCTCCGGGCGCCCGGGAACCCCGAGCTGGCGTTCGGCGCTGTGGCGGGCGACGGCACGGTGTACCTGGACGCGAGGCTCGCACGCGCGCTGCGGGTGGACGACGCCTACCTGCGAGGGGAGATCGCGGCGCAGATCGCGGAGATCGCGCGCCAGGAGGAGCGTTACCGCGGCGGCCGGGCACCGTTCGACGCGCGAGGGCGGACGGCGATACTCGTGGACGACGGCCTCGCGACCGGCGCGACCGCGATCGCGGCCGTGCGCGTGTTGCGCCACGGGCTCGCGCAAGAAGTGGTCGTCGCGGTTCCGGTCGGGCCCCCGGATGCGCTGCGCCGGATCGAGCAGGAAGCCGACCGCGTGATCTGCGTGCTGCACCCGACCGAGTTTACCGCGGTCGGCGGGTTCTACGAAGACTTCACCCAGACCACCGACGACGAGGTGACCGCCTGCCTCGCGCGCGCCTGGGAGCGGAAGGTGCTGTAGACGATGGACGAGACGCTGAAACGCACACCGCTTTACCAGGCGCACGTTCGGGCCGGCGCACGCATGGTGCCGTTTGGCGGTTGGGAGATGCCGGTGCAATACGTCGGCATCATCGAGGAGCACCGCGCGGTACGGACGCGGGCGGGTTTGTTCGACGTGTGCCACATGGGCGAGGTGGACGTGGTCGGCCCCGGGGCGATTCCATTTGTGCAAGGACTCGTGACGAACGATCTCGCCAAACTCGCCGTCAGCCAGGCGATGTACACGCCGATGTGCACGCCGGAGGGCGGGGTGATCGACGATTTGCTCGTCTACCGGATGAGCGAGACCGACCTGATGCTCGTCGTCAACGCCGCGAACACGGCGGAGGACCTCGGGTGGATTCGCGATCATGCACGGGCGGACGTCCGCGTGACCGACCGGTCGGCGGAAATTGCGCTGCTCGCGTTTCAAGGGCCCCGTGCGCCGGAAATCCTCCAACGCCTGACGGCGGTCCCGCTCGGCGAGATCAAGTACTACTGGTTCCGTCCCGATGTCCAGGTTGCGGGCAGACCGGTGATCTTGTCCCGCACCGGCTACACGGGAGAGGACGGGTTCGAGCTGTACACGGCGGCCGAGGACGCGACGCACCTCTGGGACGCCATCCTGGATGCCGGCAGCCGCGATGGGGTGATGCCCGCCGGGCTCGGCGCGCGCGACACCCTGCGGTTAGAAGCGGGCTTGTTGCTGCACGGCAACGACATGGACAAGACGATCAGCCCGCTCGAAGCCGGACTTGCGTGGACGGTCAAGCTGCAGAAGGGCGAGTTCGTCGGCGCCAGCGCGCTCAGACGGCAGAAGGCGGCGGGGCTGGTCCGCCGCCTCGCGGGGTTCATCCTGGAGGGGCGCGCGATCGCGCGCCACGGGTTCCCGATCCAGCTCGACGGCGCGGCCGTCGGCCACGTGACCAGCGGGAGTTTTGGCCCGACCGTGGAGAAGAGCATCGGGCTGGGCTTCGTGCCCCCCGCGCACGCCACACCCGGGCAGGCGTTGGCCGTTGAGATCCGCGGACGCGCCGTTCCGGGCACGGTCACGAAGCTTCCATTCTATAGCCGGGACCGCCACATCGCCGGCTGAGCCATCCGCGGCGATGCCGGGGGCCGGGGGAAGCTCCGGGCGCGGCGCGGCGTGAGATTCTGGTTCGGGGGAGGGGCGCGTGTATCCCAAGGAACTGCGGTACTCGAAGGAGCATGAGTGGGCGAAGATCGAGGGCAAGCGCGTGCGGATCGGGATCACGAAGTTTGCCGCGGACCGTCTTTCCGACGTCGTCTATGTTGAGCTGCCGAGTGTGGGCACCGAGCTCAAATTCATGGAGCCCTTCGGGGTCGTGGAGTCCGTCAAAGCCGTCAGCGACCTGTATGCGCCGGTCTCCGGTAAGGTGGTTGAGATCAACACGGCGCTCGTCGAGAAACCGGAAGTCCTGAACTCCGACCCGTACAACGCGGCGTGGATGGTGGTCGTGGAGCCGAGCAACCCCGCGGAGCTCGACCAGCTCCTCGACGCCGACGCGTACACGGCCCACGTCGGCGAAAGTCCGTCATGAAGTACATTCCCGCGACCGCGGCTGAACGCGAGCGCATGCTCGCCGCGGTGGGCGTCCGCGCCGTGGAGGATCTCTTTGTGGACATCCCGGAGGAGGCCCGCCTCAAGCGGCCGTTGGACCTCCCCCCCGCGGTGCCCGACCCCACCCTGCTCGCACACCTCCGCGCGCTCGCGGAGCGCAACACGGACTGCGATCGGCTCGCGTGCTTCCTCGGCGCCGGCGCCTACGACCACTTCGTGCCCAGCACGGTACCGCATCTCGCGCTGCGCCCCGAGTTCCTGACGGCCTACACCCCGTACCAGGCGGAGATCATGCAGGGCGAGCTCCAGGCGATCTACGAGTACCAGAGCATGATGTGCGAGCTGACCGGGATGGATGTCGCCAACGCGTCGATGTACGACGGGGCCAGCGCGACCGGCGAGGCGGCGAACATGGCCGCGGATCTCACGAAGCGCACCGAGGTGCTGATCAGCACCGCTGTGCACCCAGAGTACCGGCAAGTCCTGCGGACCTACACCAGTCACCTGCCGATCACCGTGCGAGAACTTCCGGCCCTCGACGGCGTCACTTCCGTCGAGGCGGCGCGGGTCGCGGTCACGGACGCCACCGCGGCGCTCATTGTGCAGTCGCCGAATTTCTTCGGCGCCATCGAGGAGGGCGAAGCGCTCGCCAAGGTCGCCCACGGCAAAGGCGCGCTCCTCGTGGTCGCGATCGCCGAGCCGATCAGCCTGGGGATGTTGCGGCCGCCGGGAGCGTACGGCGCCGACATCGTCACGGGGGAAGGTCAAGCGCTGGGGAACGCGCTCAACTTCGGCGGCCCCTACCTCGGCATGATCGCCACCCGCGAAGCGTTCGTCCGCCGGATTCCCGGGCGCCTGGTCGGACGGACGGTCGACACCGCCGGCCGGCCCGGCTACGTGCTCACGCTGCAGACGCGCGAGCAGCACATCCGCCGCGCCAAAGCCACGAGCAACATCTGCACGAACGAGTCGCTGAACGCGCTCGTCGCCGCGGTGTATCTCGCGACGCTCGGCCGCCAAGGCATGGCGCGCGTCGCGGAGTTGTGCGCGCGGAAGGCGCACTACGCCCGTGAACGCATCGCGGCGCTGCCCGGCTACTCGCTTCCGTTCGCCGCGCCGACGTTCAACGAGTTCGTGGTGCGGTGCCCGGTACCGCCCGCAGAGATCAACCGCCGGCTGCTGGCCCATGGAATTCTCGGCGGGCTCCCGCTCGGCCGATTCTACCCGGAGTACGATGACTGCTGGCTCCTCTGCGTCACGGAGCAGCGCTCGCGGCAGGAGATCGACCATCTCGTGGACCACCTGGAGACCGTGCGATGAGCACATCGGAAGCCCCAACGCGCAAGCCCTCGCTTCGGAAGCGACCGGTTCCCGTGATCTTCGAACGGGGCACCCCCGGCCGCGTGGGTTACAGCCTGCCTGAGAGCGACGTTCCCGACGTCCCGCTCGACACGGTCGTGCCCGCGGCGCACCGCCGCTCGCGGCCGGCGGCGCTCCCGGAGGTCAGCGAGCTCGACGTGGTGCGCCACTACACGGCACTGAGCCACCGCAACTTCTCGATCGACGAGGGGTTCTATCCGCTCGGCTCGTGCACCATGAAGTACAACCCGAAGATCAACGAGGACGCCGCCCGCCAAGCCGGGTTCGCGCGGCTGCACCCCTACGCGCCAGAAGACCTGGCCCAAGGCGCGCTGGAACTGCTGTGGGAGCTCGAGCACGCCATGGCGGAGATCACCGGGATGGACCGCGTCACGTTCCAGCCCGCCGCAGGCGCTCACGGCGAGCTGACCTCGCTCCTGATGATCGGCCGCTATTACCAGGAGAAGGGCGAGCGCCGGGGCACGATCATCGTGCCCGACTCGGCGCACGGGACGAACCCGGCGTCCGCGACCTTCGCAGGCTACAAGGTGGTCGAGGTCAAGAGCGACCACCGGGGCAACATCGATCTGGACGCGCTCAGGGCCGCGCTGAACCCCGACGTCGCCGCCCTGATGTTCACGAACCCGAACACCCTCGGGCTGTTCGAGGAGCAGATCCTCGAGGTGGCGCGCGCGGTCCACAACGTCGGCGCGCAGCTGTACCTCGACGGCGCCAACTTCAACGCGATCCTCGGGATCACACGGCCGGGCGATCAGGGGTTCGATGTCATGCACCTGAACCTGCACAAGACGTTTACGACGCCGCACGGCGGCGGCGGGCCGGGCGCGGGCGCGGTCGGCGTGCGGGCGCACCTTGTGCCGTTTCTGCCGGCGCCGACGGTCGAGCGGGACGGACAGCGGTTCACACTCGACCACGACCGGCCGAAGACGATCGGCAAGATGCGCGCATTCTATGGTAACTTCGGCAACCTCGTCCGCGCGTACACCTACATCCGCACGATGGGTGCGGCCGGGTTGCGGGAGGCCTCGGAAATGGCGGTGCTCAACGCCAACTACCTCTTCGCCCGACTCCGGGACCATTTCGAGGTCCCGTACGACCGGGTGTGCAAGCACGAGTTCGTGCTCTCGGGGCGGTGGCAGCGCGATCTGCACCACGTCACCACGCGGGACATGGCGAAGCGCCTGCTGGACTACGGGTTCCACGCGCCGACGATCTACTTCCCGCTGATCGTCGAGGAGGCGATCATGATCGAGCCGACGGAGACCGAGAGCCTGCAGACGCTCGACGCGTTTGTCGATGCGATGGTGGCGATCGCGCACGAGGCCGAAACCGACGCGGAGATGGTGCGCACGGCGCCCCACGAGGCGGCCGTCACGCGGCTGGACGAGGTCACGGCCGCGAGAAAGCCAAATCTACGCTGGCGACCTGAAGAGTAGCGGCGGCTCCCGCGGATCCACGCGCTCATGAGCGAACCGCATCTGGCGGCCGCGACGTTCGGCCTCGCGTCGGCGGTGTCGTGGGGCGGCGGCGACTTCAGCGGGGGCTTCTCGGCCCGCCGCGCGAACGTGTTGAGCGTGGCGCCCCTCTCCCGCGTGACGGGGATCGCGGCCCAGATCACGCTCGCGCTCATTTTCCGGGAACACGCGCCGTCGTCGGCGGCGGTGGCCTGGGCGGTCGCCGCCGGCGTGTCCGGGTCGATCGGGCTCGTCGCGCTCTACCGATCGCTGGCGGTCGGCAAGATGGGCGTCAACTCCCCGCTCACCGCGGTGCTCGCCGCGTCGTTTCCGGTGCTGTTCGCCGCACTGTTCCAGGGGATGCCACCGGCGGTGCGCCTCGGCGGGTTTGCCCTGGCGCTCGGCGGCGTCTGGTGCCTCTCCCGTCCGGTGGGGCGGGCGGGCCGGCCGCACGGTCTTGGCCTCGCCGCGCTGGCCGGGGTTGCGTTCGGAGGTTTCTACCTTCTGATCTCGCAGGTGCACGGGCCGTCGGTATTCTGGCCGCTGGCCGTCTCGACGGGCACGTCGCTCGTGGTCATGGTCGGGCTCGCCGTGGCGAGCCACCAGACATTACGCGTCCCCCGCGGCGTCATCGGCATCTCGCTTCTCGCGGGGGTGCTCGACGCCGGCGGAAACGCATGTTTCGTGCTCGCGGCGCACGCGGGGCGCGTGGACGTCGCCGCCGTGCTCGGATCGCTCTACCCGGCGTTCACCGCGCTGCTTGCGCGCGCGGTGCTCCGCGAGCATCTGACACGCACGCAGACGGCCGGGATCGTCGCCGCGGTCGCATCGCTCCCGCTGATCGCGGGATAGGCGGCGCGACCGGCCTAGGGACCGAGCGGCACGGACGCGGCACGCAGCAGATCGCAGACCGCTCGTCCCGCCCGTTTGATCTCTTCCAGCGTGGCCCCGGAGCTCGCGATGCTCCGCACGGCGATCTCGAGCGCGAGGGCGACGATCCGCTGCGATGTCTGAGCCGCGTCCGTTCCGAAGGCCTTTTGCACCGCCGCTTCGGCGAGGTCGTCGACGATCCCGCCGCCCGGCATGCCGTGGCAGGGGTTCCCGACGCCTCGGACGACCCGAAAATGCGCGCCCCCCGGGCCCTCTAACGCGTTGATCGCACGCTGCATTTCCGCTCTCGCCGCATGAACGGTCTGGGCGGCCGGCAGCCGTTCACAGCACAGGTACTTCGCGATCTTGAATTTGTACCCGACAATCAGATCGAAGTTGCAACCCACTTCGGCACCTCCATGGAACGACAGGGGCGCAACGCAACGGGGTTGCCCAGGCACATCTTCACGGGGCGGCTGTGTGGGTTCCCGACATTCCGGCCCGCGATGCGCGACCCCAACGTGACGACCAGTCGCTCGTTCTGCGCCCCGCTCAATCGGTCCTCTTCGCGTCGTCAATAGCCGACCGCAGCGTCGTGGCGCGCCCTTCCGTCCACCCCGCGGCAAACTCCTCCTCGCCCAATTCGGAGCGTGTCAACGCCACGATGCGCTCGTAGTCGGCTCGATCGACGCGCGGGAGGGGAGCACCGATGGCTTCGCGCAGGGCGTCCTCTGTTCCGAAGAGCCTCGCTGCCCGGCGGGCGTGTCCTTGGGCGGCGGCCAGAAACGCGAACCCCATGAGCGAATAGGCGATCCTTCGCCTGTCTCCAAGCTCCTCCTGCATGGTCAGGCCTTCCTCAAAGAGTGACCGAGCCGCAGCGTAGTCGTGCCGGCTGAACGCGATGAATCCCAGGTTCGTGAGTGCCCCCGCGACGTTTTGCTTGTCCCCAAGCTGCCGCGACAGCGCGAGGGCCTCCTCCATCAGCTCGCGTGCCGCCGTGAGATTCCCCTCGCGGTGGACGACGCGTCCGAGGTTGTGCAAAGAGACCGCGACGCCTGAGGTGTCACCCATCTCCCGCCGCAACCCCAAACTCTCTTGATAGAGGTCGTGCGCCGCCCGAAAGTCCTCCTGGCTGAAGGCCAGAGCGGCCAGGTCGCTCAGCAAGGTCGCGATCCCCTGCGCGTCGCCCTGCTGGCGCCATAGGGCCAGACCCTCCTCATACACCCTGCGGCAATAGGCATAGTCGGCCTGCAGAAACGCAAGTTCGCCGACGGCTCTGAGCGCCTTGGCGCGCAGGACAGGAGCGCCCCCGCGGCTTCCGTCCAACAGCGCCGCGAGCCACCGCCGCCCCTCGGCGAGGTAGCCCCGACTGTACCAGAACCGGCGCGCAGCGCTCGCCAGCCGCATCCCCTCTTCGCTCGCGTTGCTGTCCAACGACCAGTCCAGCGCGACCCGAAGGTTGTCGTGCTCCGCCTCCAAACGGTTGAGCCACTCCACTTGTCCGGCGCCGACCAACTCCGGCTCCGCCGTCTCGGCGAGGCGCACGCTCCAAGCGAGGTGGCGCGCCCGAAAGAGGTCCCCCTCGCCCGACTCGACCAATCGCTCCCAAGCATACTGCCGGACCGTGTCCAGGAACCGATACCGGGCCTGCCCCCCCTGCTCGCCCACGAGTACCAGGGATTTCAAGACCAGACCCGTCAGCAGATCGAGAACGTCACTCGGGTCGCCGTCGTCGGTGCAGACCGCCTGTGCCGCTTCCACGGTCCACCCGCCCGCGAAGACCGACAGCCGGCGCAGCATCACGCGCTCGCCCTCCAGCAGAAGCGCGTAGCTCCAGTCCATCGCCCCCTGCAGCGTCTGGTGCCGCGGCAAGGTCGTCCGGTTCGCGCCCCCGAGCAGCCGAAACCGGTCGTTCAACCGCGCCGCAATCTGCTCCACGGAGAGCACTTGCGTGCGCGCCGCCGCGAGCTCGATCGCCAGGGGAATTCCATCGAGGCGCCGGCAGATCGTGGCGACCGGCGCCGCGTTCTGCGGAGTCAACGCAAACGCCGGGCGCGCGGCCGTGGCACGGTCGACGAACAGCCGGATCGCCTCGTACTCGGTCAGGGTGTCCGATGACGGCAGCGGCTGGTGCTCGGGAAACGACAGCGAGGGCACTTTCCACACGATCTCCCCCGGGATGCGGAGCGGCTCGCGGCTCGTGGCCAGGACAGTCAGCGATCGGCACGCCCGGAGCAACTGCTCGGCCACGACCGCGCACGCGGCGATCAAGTGCTCGCAGTTGTCCAAGATCAGCAGGAGACGTCTGGCGCGGAGGTGGTCGACGAGGGTGTCGATCAGCGGCCGATCCGAATCCTCCCGCACGCCGAGCACGTGCGCGACGGCGTGCGGCACCAGCTCAGGCTCCGTCAGCGCGGCGAGTTCCACCAGCCAGACACCATCCGCGTGATCCGCAAGCACGTCCCTGGCCAACTGCAGCGCGAGCCGCGTCTTGCCGCAACCGCCGGCCCCCGTCAACGTGAGGAGACCTGTCGTGGAGAGCAGGCGCTTCACCTCGGCAAGCTCGCGCGCCCGGCCGACGAAGCTATCGAGCTGTCGGGGGAGGTTGTGCGCGACCGTATCGAGGGACCGGAGCGCGGGAAACTCGGACGGGAGCACGGGGTGCACAACCTGGAAGATCCTCTCCGGC
The DNA here is from genome assembly GCA_035295165.1 of bacterium. Classification (NCBI taxonomy): domain Bacteria; species bacterium. The sequence continues at coordinate 80,491 of DATGJN010000103.1, read as the reverse complement.
TCCCGCACGTCCTTGAGACGATGCAGTCCGAGATCGCGCAGGCTCGCCCCCGCCGGGAGCGTGTCCGCGACAAGGAGGGCGGTCGAGATCGAGAGGAGGATCTGTCCCCCGTGCCCCGCGGCGCAGATGCGGGCGGCGCGATGGACGTCCAGGCCCACATAGTCGCTCGCGACGTTGACGGGTTCCCCGGTGTGCAGCCCCATGCGCACGCGCAGCGTGACGTCCGTAGCCCAGGGGTGTGCGGCGAGCGCCCGCTGCGCGGCGATCGCCGAGGCGACCGCGTCCCCGGCGCGGCGGAACGCGGCAAAGCACGCGTCTCCTTCCGTCCTGATCTCCGTGCCGCCCCCGCCGGTGAACGCGGCGCGGAGCACGCGACGATGTTCAGCGAGCACGTCCGAATAGCGCACGTCCCCGATGCGCTGGATCAGGTCCGTGGACCCTTCGATGTCGCTGAAGAGTACGGTGGTTGTCCCGGACCGCGGGGCGGCCATCTGCGGCCTCCTCCTGCCGTGCACACGGGTCCGCGCGCATTCGCAGGTCGGAGGGAGATTCTCCGCATCCCCCGCACCGGCCTTCGGAGCCCGGAATCCGATGGGACGTCAGGACGGTGCCGGGTCCGGGCGGGCCCCGGCTTCGACCGCTATGTCGCGTCTGGCGGCAACGCCTTCGGGTACGATCCGAGCACGCGCAGAAACGTCGTGTGCTGCCGGAGTTCGACGAGCGCCGCGCGCAGGGGCTCCACGTCAGCGTGTCCGTCCACGTCTACGTAGAACGTGTACTCCCAGGGCCGCTGGCGCGCCGGCCGCGACTCGATCTTGATGAGATTGACGCGGCGGGTCGCGAGCGCACCGAGCGCAGCGTACAGTGTGCCGACTGTGTTGCGCACGATGAACACGATGGAGGTCTTGCTCGGCTCCACGCGCTCGGCCGGCGTCGTGCTCAGTTCGAAAAAGCGGGTGTAGTTGCTTGGCGTGGTCTCAATCGCCTCCGCAAGGATCTCGAGCCCGTAGAGGCTGGCGGCGCGCCGGCTAGCCACGGCCGCGCACCCTTCCAGCCCCTGCTCGCGGATCATCTTCGCGCTACCCGCGGTGTTGTAGTATGGCACCAGCTCCGCCCCGAGCCGCTTCAAATACGCGTCCGCCTGCGCAAGCGCCTGCGGATGCGAGTACACCTTCTTGATCTGGCCGAGCGTCTGTCCCGGCAGCCCCATCAGACAGTGGCTCACGCGAAGATCCAGCTCACCCGTAATCACCAGCTCGTGCGCGAGGAGCAGATCGTACGTCTCGTTGATGCTTCCCGCAAGCGAGTTCTCGACCGGGACCACACCCCGATCGGCGTCACCGCGTTGCACGGCCTCAAACACGCCCGCGAACGACGTGCACTGGACGGTCGGGACCGCGCCGAACAGCCGATGAACGGCCTCCTCGCCGTACGCGCCGGGCTCCCCCTGATATGCGACACGCATGCCTCACCTCGCTCCGTGGAAGGCCTCGACCATCCGCGTCCACCCCGCCCGGTCGGCGGGGGTGAACGGCCAGTAGGACGCGACGCGGTCCGCGAGTCCCGCGTACCGGGCCTTCAACTGGCGGCCGATCTCGGCGTACGAACCGCAGACGACAATCGCGTCGAGGACAGCGTCCGGCACCTGCGCGGCGAGGTCATCCACTCGCCTCGCCGCCACCATCTGCCGGAGCCGGTCCGCCAGGTCCGCGTGCCCGAGCACCTCGAGCAGCAACCGGTATGTCGGCGTCGATCCGTAGAACGCGATGCGGGCACGAGCCCGGGCCACCGCGGCGGCGAGCTCGTCGGGCGTCTCTCCCGCCGCGATCATCACCGGGGCGTAGATCTCGAGGTCCTTGCGCGTTCGCCCGGCCTTCGCCAACCCCTCCCCGACATGCGGCAGCACGAACTCTCGGAGGTACGGTACCGAGTGCATCGGGTGCACGATGAACCCATCGGCCGCCTCCCCCGCGAGCCGGCACAGCCCCTCGTTGACGCCCGCGATCAGGATCGGGATGTGCGGGCGAGGGTTCGGGCCGGGGTTGAAGAACGGCCCCATAAGATTGAGGTTGTAGAACGTCCCCTGGACCCGCAGCGGTGCTCCGTCCTGCCACGTGCGCCAGACCGCCCGGACGGCGTGGATGTACTCACGCAGCTTGGGGACCGGCGGATCCCACGGCATCCCGAACCGCCGCTCGATATGGGCCTTGACCTGTGTGCCGAGCCCGAGGAGGAACCGGCCACCCGAGAGCCGGCCGAGGTCCCACGCCGTCTGCGCGGTCACCATCGGGCTCCGCGAGAACGCGACGGCGATCCCCGTGCCCAGCTCCAGACGGCTGGTGACCTGTGCCGCCAGAGCGAGGGCGACGAACGGGTTGTGCTTGGTGTCGTTGGCCCACAGACCCTGGAACCCAATCTCCTCCGCCGCGCGGGCGACGGCGGGCGCATCTTCTAGCGCGTCCATGGCCAACGCGCAATCGAGCTTCACCGTCGTCCTCCGGCTGGGGGGACGGTCAGTTCCACGTCATGACCCAAACCTCTGACTCCTTCGGGATCAACCGCTTCTCGACCGTCACGGTGTGGCCGACCTGCTTCGACGTCTTCGCGCCCGCCGTGAACCCGTCGACGGTGCTCAGCGGGGACCCGGGGTTCACCTCGGTCTTGTAGTGCATGGGGATGACGATACCCGGCCGGAGCTGCGCAACGACGTCGTGCGCCTGGCTGGCGTCGATCGTGTAGTGTCCGCCGATCGGGATCATCAACACGTCGGGGCGCCCGATCGTCTTGGCCGCCTCCTGGCTCAGCCCGTGGCCCAGATCCGCGAGGTGCACCACGCGAAGGCCCTCGGTGTCGAAGATGAAGATCGTGTTCCGGCCTCGCTTCGCCCCCTGGACGTCATCGTGATAGGTCGGCACCGACGAGATCTTGATCCCATCGACCTGTTCGTGCACCGTGCGCCATTGGCCGTCGGCGAGACCACGAATCACGCGGGGCTGCCCCTTCGCCATCGCCACGTTCGTGTGGTCCCCATGATCGTGGCTGACCAGGACGGCGTCCACGCGAACGGTCGGGACGGGATATCCGACCTTCTCGTCGTACGGATCGATCAGGACGCTGGCCGCATCGCTCTCCAACAGAAACGTGGCATGGCCGAGATATGTGATCTTCATCGTCGCCGCTCCCTTCCGCCGCGTGCCCGTGTCTCGCTGTCGCGGCGTGCTGCGTTCCTTCCGTCGCGTGGCGGTGCAAATCCTGCGCGTCGATGCTCCCCTCAGGCGCGCCGTCCGCCGGTCATGCCGCCGTCGATGATGAGCGGCGACCCCGTGACAAACTCGGCATCGTCGGACGCGAGGTACAGCGCCGCGGCCGCAATCTCCTCGGGGCGGCCCAGGCGACCGGCGAGTTGCCGTTCGTTGAGTCGCTCGAGCGCCGCCGCCGGGTCCGCGTACGACGCGTGAAGGTAGCGCTCCACAAACGGGGTGTAGACCGTCCCCGGACAGAGCGCGTTCACGCGGATGCGGTGCGGCGCATAATCCACGGCCATCGCGCGCGTCAGCGCCAGCACCGCCCCCTTCGACGCCGAGTACGCCGCCCGCCGCTCGAGGCCGAACAGCGCTGCGCCAGACGACATGTTGATGATGCACCCGTGGCCCTGCACGAGCATGTGCGGGACCACGTACTTCGCCATCAGGTACACACCCCGGACGTTTACGGCGATGACGTGGTCCCACTCGGCTTCCGGGACTTCGTGGAGCACGCCGACGTGGCTGATGCCGGCGTTGTTAAAGAGGACGTCGAGCCGACCGTACCACGCGGCGACCGCATCGGCCGCGCGTTTCGCGTCCTCTGGTGCGGCCACATCGGCCCGCGCCCACATCGCCGATCCCCCCGCGTCCTCGATCGCACGGACCGTCTCCCGACCGCCCGCCTCGTCCACGTCTACGACGGCGACGCGGGAACCCTCCCGGGCAAACAGGAGCGCCGTGGCCCGGCCGATACCGGAACCGGCACCGGTGATCAATGCCACACGATCGGCCAACCGCATCACGCTGACCTCCCCCGCATTCGGTCCTGCCGCCTCGGCGCCCACCACGGCCAGGCATCCCTCACTTTCGTCGGCCCGCCGAATCGCACCTCGCCACCGCCGTCCGAAGAACCATCTCGATGAGGCCAAGAACCACGAGGGAATCCGAGAAACCAGGCGCGCGAGCGAGCAAGGTCGCCATTGGGAGATCTCGATCCGAATGACGGTGATTTCGCCATAGTTTCGTACATACGTTCGTATTATCTGACATTGATATACCGTACATTAGTTCGCTATAATGACATTGACGAGGGACCAGCGGGGGAGGTCAGGATCCATGGGAAGAAGGCAGGGCCTCACGGATCGGCAGCAGCAGATCCTGGACTACCTCGTCAGAGAGGTCCAGGACAAGGGATATGCGCCGTCTGTTCGGGAGATCGGTGATGCGCTCGGCCTGAAGTCACCGTCCACCGTCCACCAACACCTCGTGGCCCTTGAACAGAAGGGGTGTATCAGGCGCCACGGCGAGCGGATGCGCGCCCTGGAAGTAGTCGACAAGGCACTCATCCAGACCGGTGACAGCGTCCCCCTCCCGCTCATCGGCCGCGTGTCGGCCGGGGCGCCAATTCTGGCCGACGAACATGTCGAAGAGCACGTCGAAGTACCGCGTCACCTCCTCGGTGACGCTCGAGGATGTTTCTTGCTGCGCGTACGTGGGGATAGCATGAATGGGGCCGGGATCATCTCCGGCGACCTGGTCATCGTCAGGAAACAGTCGGTCGCCGCACCGGGAGAGATCGTGGTCGCTCTCCTGGGGGACGAAGCAACGGTGAAGACGCTGGCACTCGATGAAGGCCGGCCCCTGCTCATGCCCGCAAACCCTGCGTACCGACCCATCCGCGAGGAATTTCAAATCGTCGGGCGGGTCATCGGGCTCATCCGAGCCTACCAGGGGGTGCACGGATGGTCGTAAGCACGGCGCGCCGAATGGGCATGACCGCCCCCGAGTCGACACAGGGGTGGCGGGTCGTGCGGCGAACGGTAAGGCGAGCACCGCTATCGTCGCCGCGGCGGCACGCGTATCCCACACTCCACCACGCGACGTGGGTGCCGGCGGAGGCCGCGCCGCGGATGACGGTCGCGCAACTGTGCCGCCTCTTCGCGGACGATCGCAGGCTCGTACGGGTCAAGCTGCTGCTCCTGGCGGGACTGGTCATTGCAACGGCCGTGCTCGAACGGATGGTGCAGCGATGACGACGGGTAGGGTGAGCGCGACAAAGACGATCCACGTGTACGTTGCCGCCGCACCGCCAGTCGACGGCCGGGCCGGCATGGGCGTGGTCTTCGTGGATGCGCAGGGGCGCATTCTGCGCCGCATCGGACGCACGCTCCAGGGGGTTCAGAACCGGGATCTTGCCGCGTTCCGCGGCATCCTCTACGCCCTGTGGAACTCCCGGCGCCTCGGATCGCGATGGGTCGTCGTGCACAGCGACACGCCCGAAGTGGTTGAGCAGATCAACGGGACCCGCGACGTCGACCCGGCGTACGTCGGTCCGTATCTGGAGATCCGCGCGTTGCTGCACGCATATCGCGCGGCCCGGGTCAAAGCGGACGCGACCGCATGGGGGCATGAGGCGGCCGCCGTGGCCGCGGCCGCGAGAGAACACGATACGGACGACACCGTCGAAGATCTCCCCCTGTGGGCGGCGCAGCCGCCTCTCGAACGCTCGACGGCATAGTACGTCGGGCGCGCATCCCGCACGCGTTCCGCGCCCCGAGATACCGAAGGAACCCCACAATCCCTTTGCGAAGACCCTAGCAGCAACGCCGCGCCGGGCGTCCCGTGACCGCCGCATCCGCCCGGGCGGCGTGACCGTTGGAGAAGATGAGCGCTCAAGGTCCGTCTCCGTTTCTGGCTGAGGGAGAAGAGCGGCTGGCCGTCGAGGATTGGGACGGTGCGGTTGCGGCATTTCAGAAAGCCATCGCTGCCGCGCCGTCGTCGGCGCTTGCCCACAGCAAACTGGGGGTCGCCTACGTCCACAAGCGCCAGTGGGATGACGCGCACGCGTCGTTCTCAAAGGCGGTCCAACTCGACCCGCGATACGCGCCAGCGCACAGCAACCTCGGGAACGTCTATCGCGAGCGCGGCCGGCTGGACGAAGCGGTGGCGTGCTATCAAAAAGCGATCGCGATGGATCCGGACTACTGGATCGCCCACCAGAATCTCGGGATCGTGTACAAGCAGCAGGGCCGCGTCGGCGACGCGGTGCGGGAGTTCAAGACTGCCACGAGGCTCTCCCTCCGGTCGGGGGCCAGAGGCTCCCGCCTGGACGCCCCGCTGAAGGGCACCGCCGCCGGGCGATCGGGCCGGATGGGATGCCTCGGCGCCGGGGGAATGAGCGTCCTCCTGCTGGTCGCGATGGCACGTTGGCCGCGGTGGTGACAGGCGTCGGGAAAAGGGAATAAATGGAGGCCGGGATGGGTTGTGAGGAATCGGGTGACCCCATAAGGAGAGGAGCCAGGGTATGGCAACGAAGCCTGCGAGCGTGACGGAGAAGACGTTCGACACCGATGTGCTGAAGGCGGGCACGCCGGTGCTGGTGGATTTTTGGGCCACGTGGTGTGGCCCATGCAAGATGATCGCCCCGATCGTCGAGGAAATTGCGGGAGAATATGAAGGCAAGCTGCGCGTGATGAAGCTCGACGTGGACGAGAACAGCGGGATCGCGGCGCGGTACAGCATCATGAGCATCCCAACGCTCGGCATCTTCCGGTCGGGTGAACTCGTGGAGCGGATCGTCGGCTACATGCCGAAAGAGGCCCTCAAGAAGCGCATCGACGCGGCGCTCAGCTAGCGGCGCAATCGCACGGCGGTGTCGGGCGGCCACTCCTCGGAGTGGCCGCTTTCCGTTGGGGGCGGTCGCGCCAGGGACGACGCATCCGGGGGATGCCGACACGATCTCGGGCGCCAGTCTTCGAGTCCCGACGTCGCCCCGGCCGGGGCCAGGATCCTCCGCAGGCCTTGGCCGCAGCACCGGCGGCGCGGTGCACGCGAGCGGCGGCGGGTCCAACAAGGTTGACACTATCGTTGTCAGATCTATTGACATCTATAGAAGCATGTGTTAGGGTAGTGCCTGGGACAAGACAGAGGGAGAAACGTGAAGGATCGAGCGCCGGATACGCCGGTCTATGTGATCAGCATCGCCGCGGACCTGACGGGGTGCCACCCGAGGACGCTGCGGATATATGAAGAGCGGGGGCTGTTGACGCCCGTCCGCCGGCACCGGATCCGTTTGTACTCCGAGCAGGACATCCAACGGGTCAGGCTGATCCGGTTCTTGACGGAGGAACGGGGACTGAACCTCGCCGGGGTGCGCCTGCTGCTGGAGATTCAGGAGCACTACCACGAGGAGCTGACCTGGGTGTTCGAGGGCGGGCTTCCGCAGACCGAGGCGCAGGGGAGGCATCCCGACGACACACGGGCAATGGGCAACGCCGAAACCAATAGAACACGGAGGCAAGGAGGGCGAGGACGATGAGCATTATGCGCTGGGATCCGTTCGACGAAGTCGGCACGCTGCGGCGGTCGATGGAGCGGATGTTCGACGAGTTCTTCACACCGCGGCAGGCGGTGCGAAATGCGACCGGGACGATCGTGTGGGAGCCAGCCGTGGAGATGTTTGAAACCCAGGACAGCGTCGTCGTCCGGGCGGAGCTGCCGAACGTCGACCCGAAGACGGTCGATGTCACCGTCACCAACGACGCGATCACCCTGAAGGGTGAGACGAAGCGCGGGGAAGAGCAGAAGGGCCGCAACTTCTATCGGCGCGAGCTCCGGTACGGGGCGTTCACGCGGACGCTGCCGCTCGCGACCGAGGTAAAGAGCGCGGAGGCCAAGGCGACCTACAAGGACGGCCTCCTCGAGCTCAGCGTGCCGAAGTCGGAGCGGGTGAAGCCGACGTCGGTGAAGGTCCAGATCGACAGCTAGGCGCACTCTGGCCGGCGCCCGGCTCGCGCCGGGCGCCGGCCGGCACCTACACGCGGCGCGGGGCGCCGCCGGGAGGAGCACGGGCATGGCAAAGGTTGTTGGTATCGATCTCGGTACGACGAACTCGGTGATCGCGGCGATGATTGGGGGCGAGCCCACGGTCATCCCGAACGCCGAGGGGAGCCGGCTCACGCCCTCCGTCGTCGGGTTCAGCAAGACCGGGGAGCGCTTGGTGGGCCAGATGGCCCGGCGGCAGGCGATCCTCAACCCCGAGAACACCGTGTACTCGATCAAACGCTTCATGGGCCGGCGCTTCGGCGAGGTCGCCTCTGAGCGCAAGATCGTGCCGTACAAGGTCGAGGAGGGGAAGAACGGCACCGCGGTGGTCAACATCCCGGCGGCGGGCAAGACGTTCACACCCGAGGAAATCTCCGCGATGATCTTGCAGAAGCTCAAGACCGACGCCGAGGCGTACCTGGGCGAGAAGGTCGAGCAGGCGGTCATCACCGTGCCCGCCTACTTCAACGACGCCCAGCGCACCGCGACGCGGAACGCTGGCGAGATCGCGGGCCTCAAGGTGCTCCGGATCATCAACGAGCCCACCGCGTCCGCGCTTGCGTACGGCCGGCAGCTCGAGCAGAAGCACGCGAAGACGATTCTCGTGTTCGACCTCGGCGGCGGGACGTTCGATGTCTCGGTCCTGGAGATCGGCGAGGGGGTGTACGAGGTCAAGGCGACGAACGGGGACACCCACCTCGGCGGCGACGACTTCGACGAGCGGATCGTCAACTGGCTGGCCGACGAGTTCCGCAAGCAGCAGGGCATCGACCTGCGGGCGGACCGGCAGGCGCTGCAGCGGTTGCGCGAGGCCTCGGAGCGGGCGAAGATCGAACTCAGCACCGTGGTGCAGACGTCGATCAACCTGCCGTTCATCACGGCGGACGCGTCGGGCCCGAAACATCTGGACATGGTGCTGAGCCGGGCCAAGTTCGACGAGCTGACCGCCGACCTGGTGGAACGGTGCATCGGACCGTTCAAGCAGGCGCTCGCGGACGCGAAGCTCTCCGAGAAGGATCTCGACGAGGTCATCCTGGTGGGCGGCTCGACGCGGATGCCGAGCGTGCAGGAGCTCGTCCGGCGCCTCACCGGGAAGGAACCGAACAAGGAAGTGCATCCGGACGAGGTCGTGGCCGTCGGCGCGGCGATCCAGGCCGGCGTGCTCGCCGGCGAGGTCCGGGAGGTCGTGCTGCTCGACGTGACGCCGCTGTCGCTCGGCATCGAGACGCTCGGCGGGGTCAACACGGTGCTGATCCCGCGGAACACGACGATCCCGACGCGCAAGACCGAGACGTTCAGCACCGCCGAGGACGGGCAGACCGCGGTGGACATCCACGTGCTGCAGGGCGAACGCCCGATGGCGCGGGACAACCGCACGCTCGGCAAGTTTCTCCTCGACGGGATCATGCCGGCACCGCGAGGGACGCCGCAGGTCGAGGTCACGTTCGACATCGACGCCAACGGCATTCTGAACGTGTCGGCGAAGGACAAGGCGACCGGCCGCGAGCAGTCGATCAAGATCACCGGGACCGGGACCCTCGACAAGAAGGAGGTCGACCGCCTCGTCAGAGAGGCCGAGACCCACGCCGCCGACGACCAGCGGATGCGCGATGCCGCGGAGGCCAGGAACCGCGGCGACAGCCTCGCGTACCAGACCGAGCGGATGCTCAAGGAAGTCGGCGACAAAGTCTCCGCCGACGAGCGGGGCAAGGTCGAGACCGCGCTCGCCGAGCTCAAGGAGGCCATCAAGTCGGACGACGCCGAGCGCATCAAGCAGGCGACCGAGGCGCTGCAGCAGGCCAGCTCCAAGTTGGGCGAGGAGATGTACAAGCGGACGACCGCGGGGGCAACCGCGGGAGCCGGCGCCGGCGGGCCCGGCGCACAGGCGGGAGATCAAGGGAGCGCGGGCGGCGACGACGTGATCGACGCCGAGTTCAAGCCGTCCGACAAGCCGTAACACGTCGCGCAACGGGCGGGCCGGGGTAGCGCCGGCCCGCCCCACGAGTGACAACGCTCAGACCGATCGAGGTGCGGCATGACGACCGAACACGCCGACGGGCGACCCGAGGCAGAGGGCACACCGAGCCCCGCGGGGGAAGGCGCCGCGCGGGCCGCGCGACAGCCCGATGAGACGGACGATCTCGGCAGGCTGTCTCCCGAGGAGCTGCGCGAGCGAGTGCGCGAGGCTCGGGCCGAGGCGCAGCGGAACTGGCAACAGTTTCTCCACTCCGCGGCGGATCTGGAGAACTACAAGAAGCTCGCGATCCGCGACCGGCAGGACGCGGTCGAACGGACGCGCCGGCAGGTGCTCGGGGTAGCGCTGGGCATCCTCGACAACCTGGAGCGCGCACTTGCGTTCGGCACGGGGCACCACGATGGCGCGAGCAAGGCGCTGGTCGATGGGTTGCGCATGGCACACCGGCAGATGCTTGACCAACTCGCGGCGATCGGCGTTCGGCCGATCGAATCGGTCGGCAAGCCCTTCGATCCCCGCCTGCACGAGGCGGTGGGCATCGCCCCGCCGCAGGGACGGGGCCAGGCTCCCGGCACGATCGTCGCAGAGGTGCTTCGCGGCTATCGACTCAACGACGAGGTCCTTCGACCGGCGAAGGTGACGGTGGCCTCGGAACGGGAGAACGGAGCGCGTGAGGGTTAACCGAGCGTCACCTCCTTTAGACTGAGAAGCGCGTTCGTCCGGAGAGGCGAACCGCTCGGGAACGGTGCGATGGAGTTCAAAGACTACTACAAGATCCTTGGCGTGGAACGAACCGCCGACAAAAAGGCGATCAGCCAGGCGTTTCGCAAACTGGCGCGCCAGCACCATCCCGACGTCAACCGCGGATCCAAGGACGCGGAAGCGCGCTTCAAGGAGATCAACGAGGCATACCAAGTCCTGAACGACCCCGAGCGCCGGGGGAAGTACGATCAGCTCCTCGAGCTCAGGCAGCGCGGCGGTGGATGGGAAGAGGCGCTGCGGCGCGGCGCCGCGCCGGGCGGCGACGGGACGTTCACCGTGTTCAGTGAGGGCATGGGACCGGAAGGCCTCGGCCAGTTCAGCGACTTCTTTCAGCAGGTGTTCGGCAACGCGTTTCGGCCGGGCGGGCGGCGCCGGGGGCGTGACGCCGGTCCGGACGTGGAGGACGTGCTCCGGCAGCAGACCCGGTCGTCGAGAACCGGACGGCGCGCGGGAGGAGAGGACGTCGAGGGGACCGTCGAGATCACGCTTGAGGAAGCGTACGCGGGTACCGTCCGAACGGTGACCATCCCCGACGACCGCGGGACTCCCCGCTCGATCGAGGTGAAGATCCCGCGGGGGGTGCGTGCCGGTCAGCGGATCCGCGCGGCGGGCCAGGCGAACGGCGCGGACTTGTATTTGGTCGTGCAGATCCTCCCGCACCCGGGGTTCACGCGCGACCAGGACGACCTGATGTGCGAGGTCGCCGTACCGGTGTGGACTGCGGCGCTCGGAGGCGAAATCGAGGTCCCGACGCTCGGCGGGAGGGTGATGATGACGGTCCCGCTCGGGACCCGTGACGGACGAACGTTCCGGCTGCGGGGACAGGGCATGCCCCACCTGCGCGGTGGAGGCGCGGGCGACCTCCTCGCGAAGGTCCGGCTCACGCTGCCGGATCCGCTGACCCCGCGCGACCGGGAGTTGCTCGAAGAGATGCGGCGGCTGCACGAACAGCCCGCCGCGAAATCGTAGGGGACGAGGGAAACGCAGATGGCGATGAAATTTGACCGGTTCACCGAGAAAGCACAGGAAGCGCTTGTCGCGGCGCAAACCCTGGCGCGCGACCAGAACCACGCGCAGATCGACAGCGATCACCTGCTGCTCGCGTTGTTGGGGCCGCAGGATGGCGTGCCCGCGGCGGTGCTCGGGCGCGTCGGCGCCGACGTCGGCGCGCTCAGGACACGCATCGAGCAGGAGCTCGCCCGGCGCCCCAAGATCCACGGGGGTCAGGATCCCACGATCTCGCCGGAACTGCGCCGGGTGCTCGAGACCGCGCAGGCGGAAGCGCAGCGCCTGAAGGACGAGTACATCAGCACAGAACACCTCCTGCTCGGCATCGCGGCCGACCAGAACACCGCCGCGGGTCGGGATGTCGCCCAGGCGGGCGTGGATCGCGAGAAGATCTACGCCGCGCTCTCGCAGGTGCGGGGCGGACAGCGCGTGACGGATCAGAGCCCCGAATCGAAGTACCAGGCGCTCGAGCGGTACGGCAAGGACCTCACCAAGATGGCCCGCGAGGGCAAGTTGGATCCGGTGATCGGGCGTGACGACGAGATTCGCCGCGTCGTCCAGGTGCTCGCGCGCCGGACCAAGAACAACCCGGTCCTGATCGGCGACCCGGGCGTCGGCAAGACGGCGATCGTGGAGGGGCTCGCGCAACGGATCGTGCGCGGCGACGTCCCGGAGGGGCTCCGGCGCAAGCGCGTCGTGCAACTGGACCTCGGCGCGATGATTGCCGGCGCGAAGTTCCGCGGCGAGTTCGAAGACCGGCTGAAGGCGGTGCTGCGCGAGGTGACCGACGCGGCGGGGGAGATCATCCTCTTCATCGACGAGCTGCACACCGTCGTCGGCGCCGGCGCGGCCGAGGGCGCGATGGATGCGAGCAACATGCTCAAGCCGATGCTCGCCCGGGGCGAGCTGCACGCGATCGGCGCAACCACGCTCGACGAGTACCGCAAGCACATCGAGAAGGACCCCGCGCTGGAGCGGCGGTTCCAGCCGGTGCTGGTGGAGGAGCCGTCGGTCGAGGAGACGATCTCCATTCTCCGCGGCCTCAAGGAGAAGTACGAGATCCACCACGGCGTCCGGATCACCGACAGCGCCGTGATCGCGGCCGCCACGCTTTCCGATCGGTACATCAGCGACCGCTTCTTGCCGGACAAGGCGATCGACCTGATCGACGAGGCGGCGAGCCGCCTCCGCATGGAGATCGACAGCAAACCCGCCGCGCTCGACGAGGCGGACCGCAAGATCATGCAGCTCGAGATCGAGCGCGAGGCCCTCCGCAAGGAGACGGATCCCGCCGCACGCGAGCGGCTCGACCGCATCGAGCGCGAGATCGCGGAGCTGCGCGAACAGAGCCAGGCCCTGCGCGTGCGATGGGACCAGGAGAAGACCCTCATCGCCGATCTGCGGGCGACGCGGGCCAAGATCGACGAAACGCGCGTCCAGATCGACCAGGCCGAGCGCGCCGCTGACCTCGAGAAGGTGGCGCGGCTCCGGTACGGCACGCTGCGGGAATTGGAGCAGCAGCTTAAGGCCCAGGAGGCCAAGCTGGCCGCGCTCGGCGAGGGTCGTCTGCTCAAGGAAGAAGTCGGCGCGGAGGACGTGGCCGAGGTCGTCAGCCGTTGGACCGGCATCCCCGTGACGCGCCTCATGGAAGGCGAGATGGCGAAGCTACTGCAGTTGGAGGCGCGGCTGCACGAGCGCGTGGTCGGCCAGGATGACGCCGTCCAGGCCGTCGCGGACGCGATCCGGCGGTCGCGCGCGGGGCTCGCGGACCCCAAGCGGCCCGTGGGGTCGTTCCTGTTCCTTGGGCCCACCGGCGTCGGGAAGACGGAGCTCGCCCGCGCGCTGGCGGTGCTCCTGTTCGACGACGAAGACGCGATGGTCAGGATCGATATGTCCGAGTACATGGAGAAACACACGGTGAGCCGCCTGATCGGCGCCCCGCCGGGGTACGTCGGCTACGATGAGGGCGGCCAGCTAACGGAGGCGGTGCGACGCAGGCCGTATCGGGTGATCCTGTTCGACGAGATCGAGAAGGCGCACCCGGACGTGTTCAACGTCCTGCTCCAGATTCTCGAAGATGGCCGGCTGACGGACGGACACGGCCGCACTGTGGACTTCCGGCATGCGATCATTATCATGACGAGCAACCTGGGGAGCCAATACCTCCGCAATCTGGAGCCGGACGACCGGGCCGGGTTCGAGCTGGTCCGCGCCCAGATCCAGGAGGAACTGCGGCGCACGCTTCGGCCGGAGTTTCTCAACCGGATCGACGAGATCATCGTGTTCCATCCGCTCACCAGGGCAAATCTGGAGCAGATCGTCGAGCTTCAATTGAGCACGCTCGTCGCACGGTTGGAGGGCCTGAAGGTCCGGCTCGACGTGACGCCCGCGGCGAAGGCGCTGCTGGCCCGGGAAGGCTACAATCCCGATTTCGGCGCCCGGCCCCTGCGACGGCTGATCCAACGCGTCGTAGAGAACCCGTTGAGCCGCAAGCTGCTCGCCGGCGAGTTCCGCGAGGGTGACACGGTCCTCGTGGACGCCCATGGGAGCGAGATCGTGTTCAAGAAGGCGGCCCCAACCCCGGTCTGACCGCGCCTGCATCACCCCGCGAGGCGCGCACCTCCTCCCGCAGGAGGGGGCGCGCGCCTCGCGGGGAAGTGTTGCCCACCCGCTTCCTGTGGAGGGCGACCATCCTTCAAGTCATCGTGTTCGTCAGCGGCGGCGTCCTGCTCGCGCTCGAGATCGTCGCAAGCCGCGTCGTGGCCCCCTACTTCGGCAACTCCATCTACGTCTGGGGGAGTCTCATCGGCGTCTTCCTGGCGGCGCTCAGCCTAGGTTACTTCGTCGGCGGCCGCATCGCCACGCGCTGGCCGTCCTGGGGGCCGTTTCTCGGATTGGTGCTGGCCGCCGGCGTGTGCATCTACCCGATCCCGCACGTCGCGGGGGACATCCTCGGCGCGATCGCGGCGCACGACTACGGACCGCGCGCCAACCCAATCGCGGGGGCGACGGCGCTCTTCTTCCTCCCCAGCGCGCTGCTCGGCACGATCTCTCCCTACGCGGTGCGCCTCAGCGCCAGGTCCGTGGAAGGGGTCGGCAACGTCGCGGGGGTCCTGTACGCGCTGAGTACGCTGGGCAGCATCGTCGGCACGCTGCTCGCCGCGTTCGTGCTGATCTCCATGTTCGGCGTCCGGTCGATCGTCCAGATCCTGGGGGCCACGGAAATGGCGCTCGCCCTGCTCGGGTTCCTGTGGACGCGGCGGGTGCCGGCGGCTGCGGGCACCGCCGCGATCATCGCGGCGGTCGTGGCCGCGGGCAGCGTGGTGCCTCCCGATGGTCCGGACGTCATCTACGCGCGCGATACCATCTACCACCGGATCAGCGTGAGCGACGAAGGCGAGTATCGGTACCTGAAACTGGACCGCTACTGGCAGAGCGCCGTTGACCGGAGGGCGCCGCAGCACACGGTCTTCCAGTATACGGACTACCTGCACCTGGGCGTGCTGTTCGTCCCGGCGGTGCGGCGGGTGCTGTTCGTCGGCATGGGCGGCGGCACCGGGCCGAGCCGGTTCTATCGGGACTATCCGCAGGCCCGGATCGACGTGGTCGAGATCGATCCCGCGGTCGTCGCGACGGCCCGCCGGTACTTTGACCTGCCCGACGGGCCGCGCCTCGCGGTGCACGTGCAGGACGGCCGCCTGTGGATCCGCCGGACGGCGGACCGATACGATCTCATCGTGCTCGACGCGTACTTGATCGACACGATCCCGTTTCACCTCGCGACGCGGGAGTTCTACGAGAGCGCTGCGGCCCACCTCGCCCCGGGTGGGGCCGTCGTGAGCAACGTGATCGGCGCGATCCGCGGGCCGCAGAGCCCGCTCTTCCGGGCGTTCGACAAGACGTTCCGATCGGTGTTCCCCGCCGTGTACGTGTTTCCCGTCGGCGGGGGCGGGGACGAGGGGTTGGAGAACATCATCATGGTCGGTACGTCGGGCCCCGAACAGACCCGCGCGGAGGTGCTCGCCCGCGCGGAGCGCGCGGTGGCGCGCGGGCAGATCCGGATCGACGGGTTCGTCCGCGACGCGGGCGACCTCTACGACGGCCCGATCGAGACCGGAGACGTCCCATTGCTGACCGACGACTACGCGCCGACCGACGTGCTCGTCGCCGCCGGCCGGTGACCCGGGACGAGGACGGAGAACGCGCCGTGCCGGTGCTCAAGCTCGTGATCGGAGATGTCGTGCAGACGCGCAAGGCCCATCCCTGCGGGGACGACCGGTGGGAGATCGTGCGCCTCGGCGCCGACATCGGGATCCGCTGCCTCGGCTGCGGACGGCACGTGTTGATGCCGCGCACGAAGTTGGAGCGACGGATCAAGGCGTTTACGAAACGCGGCCCCGGCGCCGGGGCCGCGCCCTCCGACACGCGCTGACCTCGGCCCTCCGCGCCCGGCCGCCGATACGGAAAGATGCTAGAATGGCTGTATTGGCCGCGCCGGGTCTTCTCGGTGCGCCCCGCTCGACGCCGCCCCAACAGGCGGGCTCGCGTCAATGCCGTCTCACATGGGGCATACCGTGGACGACCGAACACAACGCCGCTGGGAATGGACCGCAACGTTTGGCGCCCCGATCGCCGCGGGGATCACCCTGCTCCTCATCCACCTCTTCCTCCCGGTCGAATACCCTCCGACGAGCACGTTCGCCCTGTTCGCCCTGCTCGCCGTCGGCGCGGAGTGGTGCCAGGTCACGCTGGCGTTTGGGGGCGCAACCACGTTCGGCCCGCTCGTCACGATCCCCGCGATCGCGATCCTGGGCCCCGTCCCGGCGACGATCGTAGCTGTGGTCGGGACCGCGATCGGCGGCAGCCTGCTGAGGCACCGGTCCCTCGTCCGGACGGTATTCAACATCGGACAGCGCGCCGTCTCGATGCTGCTCGCCGGAGTCGCATGGACCGGGCTTTCGCCGGGCCACCTCCAGTTCGGCCGACCAAGCCTGAGCGCGGCCGACAACCAACTGATTTTAATCCCGCTGACGGCGACCCTGGTCGTGTACGCTGCGGCCACCGCGCTGCAGGTGACGCTGCGTCTTTCGGCGAGCCGCCGCGAACCGGTCGCGACGATCTTGCGCGCAAACGCCTCGTGGCAGGTCCCCATCAGCCTCGTGCTCGGCGCCTCCGGCATGGCGATCTCGCTCGTCACCGCGGGAAGCCTGCCGCGGTCCGAGGCGGCGTCCCTGATGATGCTCATGATCGCGAGTTTCGTGCTGCTGGTCTACAGCGTCCGGCGGCAGGCGCTCAGCGAGTCCGCCGACATCCGCCGCGCGGTCAGCGACCTCCTGCAGACGCTCGACCTGCAGGAGCTCCTCGGGAGGCTCGCCGATCGGATCCAGCGTCTCGCCGCCCCCGACATCACCTGTGTCGTCCTGTACGAATCCGGCGGCGCGAAACGACTCGCGCTCGCCCGAGGCGTGGACCCGGCGACGGTCGCGCCGCTGCTCGAGGTCGGCGACGTCGGAGTCGCGGGCGACGCGGTCGCCTCGCGGCGCGCGGTCACGGTTGACGACTACGCCAAGGACGTGCGCCGGAGGCCCGACACGCAGCAGGTCTTCGGCGCCAGCGCGGTGCGGTCGCTGCTCGTCGCTCCCCTCCTCGCCGGAGGGACGGCCCTGGGAACGCTGCACCTGATCAAGCGCATCCCGGGCTACTTCACCCCGTACCACGAGCGGGTCGTGACCACGCTGGCCGCCCAGGCCGCGCTCGCGATCCACAATGCCCGTCTCTATGAAGCGTCGCGCCGCACGCTGGTGAGGATGGCCGCGTTGCAACAGGTGGCCCGCGCGGCCGTCGGCGACAGCCGGCCGCACGCGATCGAGCAGACGATCGTCGACGCCGCGGTCGTGACTCTTGGCGCTCAACGCGGCGCCGTGGCACTGTACGATCCAGGGACGCGCGTGCTGACGGGCGTGGCGTTTCACAACCTGACAGCCGAGGAGACGGCGGCCTGGAACACGGCGGCTCCCGGCGGCCTCTGGCAGACGCGCGTCTCCGCGGAGGCGCTGAAGTCCGGGCGGGCGGTGGTCATCGCCGACCGACGCAGGCTGCCGGACGCCCCCGTGCCGTTCCCGGCCGGACGGTCGATCGCGCTCCTCGCCGTGCCGATGTCGTTTCGCGGCCGGCCGGTCGGCACCGTCGTCGTGGGGCGAACGGAGGCCCACGAGTGGACTCCGGAGGAGATCGAGTTGCTCCAGACGCTCGCAAACGAGGGCGCGATCGTGATCGAGAATGCCCGGCTGTCGCACGCGACCACGCTCCAGCTGCAACAGATGAAGGCGCTCGAACAGATCTCCGAGCGGATCAACACCGAACACGATCTGGATGCGATCTTCGCGCTCATCGAGCAGAGCGCCCGCGATGTGCTCGGTGCCGATCGCTGCGCGATCTCCCTCGTCGAATCGGAGACGGGGAGCATTCAGACGCATGCCCGTGGCGTGCCCGATGACCACCTGCGCAGCGCCGAGGAACGGCTGCGGGCGGGGACCAGTCTCGGCAATGTTGCGATGCGACTGCGTGAGCCGGTAGTCGTCCCCGACGTGCTCGAGGATCCCCGGATCGACCAGGCCGGCGTCAGGCAGGTCGGATACCGAACGCTCGCGATGTTTCCGCTGGTCTTCCGCGACGGGGTGATCGGCCTGCTGTCGTTCTATCACGACGTCATCCGGGCGTACGGCGACGACGAGATCTCGCTCGGCCGGGCCTTCGCCAACCAAGCGGCGATCGCGGTCCAAAACGCCCGCCTGCTGCGGCAGGCCGAGGAGCGGGCACATCAGCTCGGGTTGGTGCACCGAACGGTCACCCGCGTCGCCGCGTCGCTCCGGCCCGACGAAGTCTGCAAGACGCTCATCGACGAACTGCGCACCGCGCGCGGGTACCCGTTCGCCTCGATTTTCCTGGTCCGGGGCGACCAGCTTCACGTGATGGCCCATCGCGGTTACGCGCGTCCGCCGGACACCGAGGCGGCCGCCCGTGGCGTGATCGGCCGAACGATCCGCACCGGACGGCCGCAGCTCGTGGAGGACGTGGCACGCGATACCGACTACGTCGCGATCGACCCGCGCGTGACCCAACAGGCGTGCGTCCCGATCGTGTTGGACGAACGCGCGATCGGAGCGCTCAACGTCGAGGTCGTCGAGCCGACGCTCACCCGCGCGGATGTCGATCTGCTCGCCACGTTGGCGAGCGAGGTCACCGCGTCGTTTCGCAACGCCGAACTGTTCACCGAGGCGCAGCAGCGTCGGGACGACCTGCAGGCGCTGTACGAGATCGCCCAGGAACTCAACGCCTCCCTCGAGGTCTCGACGATCGCCGAAGCGCTCGCGTCGGCGACGTGCCGGCGGTTCGGCTACGATCACGCCACGTTCGCGCTGGCCGATGCGCTGGACGGCCTGGAGGTGCGCGCCGCCCACGGCGGCCGGGCGCGGATCGGGGAGCGCATCGCCGTTGGCCAGGGCGCCGAAGGCCGGGCCGCCCGGGACGCGAGACCCGTGTTGATCACCGATACGTCGGCGGCGGGCGACGGGACCCCGCACGGGCCGGCGGGTGCCGCGTTCGCCGCACCGTTGATCTGGGAAGGACGTGTGCTGGGCGTGCTCAGTGTCGGCTCCGACACGCCGGGATCGTTTGGCGACCGCGACCGGCAGCTGCTCACGACGATCGCGGCGTACGGTGCGGCGGCGATCGAGAACGCCAAACTGTACCAGCAGGCCCGGCACCTGGCGATCACGGACGGGCTCTCGGGCCTGCTGAACCACCGTGCCTTCCGGCAAGCCCTCGACCACGAACTGGAGCGGGCGAAGCGGTACGAACTGCCGCTGTCGCTGATCATGGTGGAGATCGACCGGTTCAAACGCTACAACGACGCCTACGGCCATCTCCGGGGCGACGAGGTGCTGCGAAAGGTCGCCGCCGTGCTGGAGCGGGAGCACCGGAAACAGGTGGACGTGGTCGCCCGGTACGGCGGTGACGAGTTCATGATCTGCCTGCCCCACACCGCCAAAGACGCCGCGATCGCAGTCGCCGAGCGTATCCGCAGGACGGTCGAACGCACGCCGTTCGTCGTCGGCACTGAGTCGGCGTCGATCACGTTGAGCCTCGGCGTGGCCACCCACCCGGACGACGGGGCGACGCCGGACGCCCTCGTCGATGCGGCGGACAGGCGGATGTACGCGGTCAAGCAGTCCGGCGGCAACGCGGTCGCGGCGACGTCCGGGTGAGCATCCGGCGCACGGCCCCTCATACACCGTGTCTCTGACCTGCGGCCTGATCGGCCTTCCCAACGCCGGCAAGTCCACGCTCTTTCGCGCGATCACGGCCACCGACGCCGACATCGCCCCGTACCCCTTCACCACGATCGCACCGAACGTCGGCGTCGTTCGGATTCCAGACGACCGCCTCGCGGCCATCGCCGCGGTCATGCACCCCGACCGCGTCGTACCGACGACGCTCGAACTGGTGGATATCGCCGGGCTCGTGCGAAACGCGCACGCCGGGGAGGGCCTGGGCAACCAGTTCCTCGGGCACATCCGGGAGGTGGACGCCCTGCTCCACGTCGTCCGCTGTTTCGGCGGCTCCATCGCCCACGTGGAGGGCAGCGTTGATCCGGTGCGCGACATCGGTATCGTCGACACGGAGCTGCTGCTCGCCGACCTAGCCACCGTGGGGCGGGCGCGCGCGCAGGTGACGCCGCGGGCGCGGAGCGGCGACCGCGCGGCGCGAGAGGACGACACCATCCTGGCGGCGCTGGAGGCGCATGTCGCCGCGGGGCGCCCGGCGCGGACGTTCGTCATGCCGGGCGCCGGAGGCGTCGCCGCGCTGGTGACCGACCAGCTCCACCTCCTGACGTCCCGGTCTGTGTTGTACGTCGCCAACCTGGATGATCGCGACCTCGAGAGTCAGGCCGCCCTCGAGGCGGTCGAGCGCTACGCGTCGCACATCGGCGCGGCGGCGTTGGGGATCTTCGCGAAACTCGAGTTGGAACTGTCCGAGCTGCCCAACGACGAGGCGCACCAGTTCCTCGCCGCGCTCGGTCTCACGGAGCGCGGGCTGCCGCGACTGGTGCGGGCGTGCCAATCGCTCCTCGGCCTCAGGACGTTCTTCTCGATCGCCTCCTCGGAGGTCCGGGCCTGGCACGTGCCGGCCGGCGCCCACGCCCCGCAGGCGGCGGGACGCATTCACACCGACATGGAACGTGGGTTCATCCGCGCCGAGGTCATCGCGTGGGACGACCTCGTGGTCTGCGGGTCCCTCGCCGCGGCACGCGACCGCGGATTGCTGCGACTCGAGGGCAAGGACTACGAAATCCGCGACGGGGACGTGATCACGTTCCGGTTCGCGGCGTCGTGACCGGGCGACCGTACCGCCGCGGTTGCCTTCGCGGGCCGTGAGGTAACCGTGACTGCCTGGGGAACACACGCATTCCGAGGCGGATGGCCGCTTGTGGTCGCGATCGGGCACGTGGTATAATCTCGTGGTTAGCCGAGCCCTTTACAATTGCATAGCGGATGGCCGCGTGTTGCGCGGCCGCTGCCTTCCTGCCCTGCCCCGCCCCGGAGCACGCCGCGCCGGGTCGTTCGAGCAGAGCCGCGGGATCCAGACCAGACCCGAACAGCCCAGAGGAAGGAGGGTGCGATTGAGCACCTACGAGATTGTCTCCATTGTTCGTCCCGATTTCGACGAGGATGCGCTGAACGCCGCGATCGAGCGGATCCACCAGCGGATCACGGAGAACGGGGGCACCGTCAAGTCCACCGATCGGTGGGGCAAGCGCCGGATCGCGTATCCCATCCAGAACTACCGCGACGGTTTCTACGTGCTGACCGTTTTTGACCTCGATTCGGGTCGGGTGGGCCCGCTCCGCCAGACGCTCGGCCTCCACGAGGGGCTGTTGCGGTTTACCGTCGCCACCCATCGGGCGTCTCAAGCGCCCGCTGCGGCGACACCGACGCAGGCGCCCGCTGCGACGGCACCGGCGCAGGCGCCCGCTGCGACGGCACCGGCGGCGCCCACCACCACGCCCCCTGCGGGACCCACCGCCCCGACCGCCGCCGAACCGGCAGCGACGGCTTCGCCGACCACGGAGGAGCACCCCTCGGACTCGCCTTCGGGCACGGGCCATGTATAACCGGATCATTTTGATCGGTCGCCTGACTCGGGACCCCGAACTGCGGTACGTGCCGAGCGGAGCCCCCGTCGCGTCGTTCACGCTGGCCGTGGACCGACCATTCCGCGACCAGCAGGGCAACCGGGAGACCGACTTCATCGACATCGTCGCGTGGCGAAAGCTGGCGGAGCAGGTCAGCCAGTATATGACGAAGGGGCGGATGGTGGCAGTCGAGGGACGCCTGCAGATCCGCTCGTATGAGACGCAGGACGGTCAGAAGCGAAAGGTCGCCGAGGTCGTGGCGGATGGAGTCCGGTTCCTCGATCGCGCAGATCGTACGCGCGCCGCGGCGGGCGCTGGCGAGGCCGGATCTGCTGAGGAACCGGCGCCAGCAAGCCAGGACGAGGACGTCCCGTTCTAACGGCCGTGCTCGCCACCGGCCGTCGGGACTCGACGACCGGTGGGCTCGAAACATCACGCAAGGAGGGGAGCAATGCCCGAAGGCAGGGATCGAGGAGAGTCACGCCCGCGCCGGGACTACCGCCGCCGTCCTAAGCGCAAGGTTTGTTCGTTCTGCACGGAAAAGGCGACGTTCATCGACTACAAGGAAGTGAATCGGCTGCGGCGGTTCGTCACCGAACGCGGGAAGATCCTGCCGCGCCGAGTCTCCGGCAACTGCGCCAAGCACCAGCGCGCCCTAGCGGTCGCGATCAAGCGCGCGAGAGAATTGGCCCTCCTGCCGTACACGGGGGAGTAGTCTGCGCGGCGGCCGTGCTCGATCGGTTCCCTCGCCCAGCCCCGCGATGGCCAAGGACGCACGGCGCCACCCTACGCGAGGGCTGACCGAAGGGGCGATCCTTGCCGCGCTCACCGTGATCGTGGCCGCGGCGGGGCTGATCGCCCCGTTCGTCGGCGTCCTGCTCGCCCCGCTCCCGATTATGCTGTTAGTCATCCGGTGGGGACCTCGCACGGCAGTCTTGGCCGCCGTGGTCGCATCGGCCGTCCTTTTCCAGTTCGTCGGTCCGGTCAACGCCCTCTCGGCCGCCGCCACGTTCGCCCCGCTCGGGCTCGCGCTTGGGTGGGGGGTGTGGCGGGGAATCGGCGCCGAACTCACGATCCTGGCCGGCGCGGTCGCCTTTCTCGTGTCAGCGGTGGCCGCTCTCCTGGCCGCGACGGCCCTGCTCCACCAGGATCTCATCGGACAGTTCATCAAGAGCCAGGTCGACGCGATGCAGA
Source organism: bacterium (assembly GCA_035295165.1). Classification (NCBI taxonomy): domain Bacteria; species bacterium. Next base: position 57,288 of record DATGJN010000103.1, on the reverse strand, counting down.
TGACGATCTCTCTGCAGCAGAAGCTCGGGGCGCCCGCACCGCAGCTCGACGAGCTGCGGCAAGCGATTGTGGTGATGCCCAAGCTCCTGCACGCTGCCCTCCCGGTCATGTTCGGACTCGGCGCTCTCTTGTGGTCATATCTCTGCTACGTCGTTGCCCGCACCGTGCTCCGCCGCATCGGCCACACGCTTCCCGGTGTGCCTCCGATTCTGGCGTGGCGGGTCCCGCCGCTGCTGGCGACGGTGCTGCTCTGGACCGGCGGCGGCCTCTCGCTGGCGAGCCTGCGCGTGCCGCTCCTGGCCACGGCGCCGCTCGACGCGACGCTGGTGACGCTGTTCGTCTTTGGGTTTCAGGGCGCCCTGGTCGGCATCTCGTGGCTCACCGCGCGCCAGATCCCGCGATTTGTGATCGTGCTGGCAGGCATGCTCCTGATCTCGGGGGGCATCTTGCCCATTGCGGCCATTGCCATGATCGGAGTGCTCGATACGTGGTTCGACTATCGCAGGTTGAGCGCGCCCGCCACAGCGTCAGGGGAGGCTCGGGGCGACGCCCCGGACGCCGGCCAGTCCCTAGGCCGGGAACCGGCCAACAACGCACCCGACCCAGACGGGGCCGTGCGCGACGACCAGACAAAGGCGGTGCATCCATAATGAAGGTCATTCTATTGAAAGACGTTCCGTCGATCGGGCGCACCGGGGAAGTCCGGGACGTCAAGGATGGCTACGCGCGGAACTTCCTGTTGCCGCGCGGCCTGGCGGCGCCGGCGACGGAGAGCAGCCTGCACAATCTCGCCCGGACCCGCGAGGCCGCACAGCAGCGCGAAACCCGCGTCCTCCAGGAGGTCGCCACGCTCAAGACCCGGCTCGAAGCGCTCGTCGTCGAGGTTCGCGCTCGCGCCGGCGAGGAGGGACGCCTGTTCGGTTCGGTTACCGCGCAGGACATCGCCGACGCGATCAGCCGGAAGGGCGTGGAGATCACAAAGAAGCAGATCGAACTCGCCGAGCCGATCAGGACCACGGGATTTTACAAGGTCCCGGTGCATCTCCACCACCAGCACACCGCGATGGTGGAGATCAACGTGGTGGGCGCCGGCTAGACACGCATCCGCGCAATGAGCACCGGCGGAATCTCTGTGTAGTTCCTCCAGGACAACCCACCGTCGCCGGCGCCCGCAGGCACGGCGGGCTCTTCGAGCGCGTCCAGCATGAGGCCGCCTCGGAAGAAGGTGCCGAACAGGATGCCGAGCGGGCGGTCGAAGTAGTAGTGCGGTACCGGCTGGTTCGGCGGTCCCACGAGGCCCGTCCGAGCGGTGGGCCGGAGGTACGCGACGATTTTGACCCCGCGCGTCACCGCGAACCGCCCGTTGAGCAATTGCTCTTCGAGCGTTTTCGTGACCCCCGCCGTGTTGAAGCACGGGTGCGTCACTGAGAACACAAACCGGCCGCCGTCGCGCAGCAGACCCGGCAACGCCGCGCCCAGCGGCTCGATGTCCGCGATATCAAAGAGAGCCATTGTGCACACGGCCGCATCGAAGCACCGCGCGCCGAGCGATCGCAGCGCGTCCTCGTCGGTGAGGTTCATCACGCGGTAGTCGATTCGGTCGACGTGTTTCGTCGTGCGCAGCCTCGCGTGCGCAATCAGCCGCTCGCTGAAGTCCACGGCGACCACCCGGGCGCCCGCCTCCGCCATCTTGCGGGCGGAGGCGCCGTTCCCACACGCGAGGTCCAACACGAGCTCTCCCGGGCACAATGCGAGCAGCCTCGCCGTCGCCGGGTCGATCATCGTCCGCTGGAACTCCAGGCCCCCGTCGCCGGCGTGTTGATCCCACCAGTCCGCGTTCTCGTTCCAGATCTCCCGCGTCTCCTCCGTGAACCCGCGAAAATCCCGGGGCACACCTGCGTCGGCCACGGCGCTCCCTCCCCAATCGGCCTGGTACGTGGCCGCGTGTGTGCGGCCGAAGAAGCCGCCGGAGTGGCGACTCGACTCCACGGTACGACCTTGCGCGCACGCCCTCAACCCTCCGGCCCGCGTCGGGTCCACATCGAGGACGCAGCTTCTCCACATGCTATCAACACCTTTCTGGAGCGGGCGACGGGATCATCCACAGGCTCGCCCCACGCGTACCCAGGTTATCCTCAGCGATGTCCCAGCAAAGACGCAAGCAGCCCACAAGGGATGCCGCCTCGCGGTCTCGCATTTCTCCCCTTGGTCGAACATCCTCATGGGTCGCGCAATCGACCTCCCGGCCACCGGCGGCGGGCAGGCCGGGGGTCGCACCTGGGACTGGACGAGACCGAACATATGTTCTATAATTCCTACAGACCCGGCCCCGGAGGCCCGCCCGCGTGAGCATCGTCCAACAACTAGAGCGTATCCCGCCACAGAATCTTGAGGCAGAGCAGGGCGTCCTGGGATCGATGCTGCTCGATCGCGATGCGATCGCGCGCGTCCTGGAAGCGCTCCGACCAGAGGACTTCTACCGCGACGCGCACCGCGTGATCTTCGCGGCGATGATCGACTTGTTCGACCGCGGTGAGCCGGTGGACCTGATCACCGTGACCAATCGGCTCTCCGTGATGGGCAAGATCGACGACGTCGGCGGTGCGACGTATCTCGCCTCGCTCCCGAACGTCGTGCCGACCGCAGCGAACGTGGACTACTACGCAGGCATCGTGCTTGAGAAGTCCATGCTCCGGTCCTTGATCAACGCCGGCACGCACATCGCGACCCTCGGGTACGAGGGCGCGGACGACGTCGCCGCGTTGATCGATCAGGCCGAGAAGCTCGTGTTCGGGATTGCGGCGCGCCGCAACGTCCAGGACTTCCAGGCGATCAAGGAGATCCTCAAGGAAAGCTTCGAGAAGATCGACAAACGGTACCAGGAGAAGGGCACCGTCACCGGCGTCTCCACCAGTTTCACCGACTTGGACATGCTGACGTCGGGGCTCCAACCGTCGGACATGATCATCGTCGCCGCGAGGCCGTCGGTGGGGAAGTGCCTCAGCCACGACGCCGAGATCGTGCTGGCGGACGGCAGCGTCGCCACGATCGAGGATGTGTACCGACGGAAGCGGGCGCGCCTCCTGACGCTGGGCGCCGACTGGAAGCTGCGCACCACGGAACCCTCTGCGTTCGTAGACGACGGCATCAAGCCCGTGTTTCGCGTCATGACGAGATTGGGCCGGACCGTAGAATGCACCGCCAGCCACCCCTTCCTGACCATCGAGGGATGGCTTCCGCTCGCCGCACTCCGCGTCGGCGAGCGGATCGCCGTGCCGAGACGCATCGGCGTCTTCGGCGATACCTCGATGCGTGAGTGCGAGGTCACGTTGCTCGCGTACGCCACCGGCGGTGCATTGTTCACCGGAGGAAGCGCCGCGTTCGCGCGCGCGCATCCGGCCATCGCTGATGATGTGTTGCGCGCCACCCACGCGTTCGGCGCCGCACGGCGGCGGGCCCGCCGACAGACGCCCGCGCCCTCGCGCGCCGCCGGCACGAGCACCCACACCGCGCTGGTGTCCCGGCTCAAGCGGCACGGCCTCACCGCCGCGCGCACGGGCGAGCGGCATGTGCCTGCCAAGGTCTTCACGCTACCTCGCCACCACCTCGCGCTGTTTCTGAACAAGCTGTTTGCAACCGGGGGCTGGGTCGCGGCAGAACCCGGGAGCCAAGCGAAGATCGGATACGCGACGACCGGCGAGCGGCTTGCCCGTCAGGTCCAGCACCTCTTGCTCCGGTTCGGGATCCTCGCCGCGATCCGCGGCCGAACGGTGCTCGCCCGGGGCGTGCAACAATCACGCTGGCAGATCGAGATTACCGATCCCGCCTCGCTTTGGATCTTCGCGCGCGAGATCGGCATCTTTGGCCGGCAGGCACAGCTCGGCCGCGTCGTCGACGCCCTCGCCGACGGCACCCGCAGGCCCAACGCTGACATCTTGTCCTCAGGCGTCTGGCAGGCGATCGCCGCGGCAACGGGGCCCGCGTCGTGGGGCACGGTTGCGCAGGGCCGCGACCTCGGGGCGTCGTCCCGCACCCTCACTAGGCCAGCGGAGTTGACTCGGGAAGGCCTGCTTGCGGTCGCACACACGCTGGATCTGGCGGCGCTGGCGCAGATCGCCGGCAGCGACGTCTACTGGGACGAGATCGTCGCGATCGACCCCGCGGGATCCAAGCAAGTGTACGATCTGACGATCCCGGTCACGCACAACTTCGTGGCCAACGACGTCTGCGTCCACAACACGACGTTCGCCGTCAACATCGCCCAGCACGCGGCGCTCACCCACAAGATTCCAGTCGCGATCTTCAGCCTCGAGACGAGCAAGGAGCAGCTCGTGCAGCGCATCCTGTGCTCCGAGGCGCAGGTGGACAACACGAAGCTGCGCACGGGCTTTCTCGCCGACGAGGATTGGCGCAAACTCGCGCGGGCGATGGGCGGACTCAGCGAGGCGCCGATCTTCATCGACGATTCGGCGATGCTCTCGGTGGTCGAGATGCGCGCAAAGGCGCGCAAGCTCAAGGCGGAACACGGCCTGGGCCTGATCGTCATTGACTACATCCAACTGATCCAGTCGTTCAGGCGCACCGAGAACCGCACCCAGGAGCTGAGCGAGATCGCGCGCAACATCAAGTCGCTCGCGAAGGAGCTGGACATCCCCATTATCGCGATCTCGCAGCTCAGCCGGGCCGTCGAGTCTCTTGGACAGAAGCGGCCGATGCTGAGCCACCTTCGCGAGTGCGTCACGGGCGATACGCTCGTACTCCTCGCGGACGGTCGGCGCGTGCCAATTCGCGACCTCGTAGGCACGACGCCGTCAGTACTGTCCATGGCGCAGGACGGGCGCATTGTTCGCGCGAAGGCAGACGCTGTGTGGTGCGTCGGGCGACGCGATGTCGTCGAGGTGAAATTGGCGAGTGGCCGGACGATCCGAGCAACGAAGGCTCACCGACTGTATAGCGGCAGGGGATGGGTGCAGACGCGGGAGCTGTCAATCGGAGATCGCGTCGCTGTCGCGCGTGAACTCCCGAAGGCACTCGCGCCCGAATCCCTGCCGGAGGCGCGGACCGTCGCGGCATTCACCAAACGCGTCCCCGGAAGCGTAGCGCAGTCCAAGGTCGCGTCCGGTGCAACGCTGCTCGAACGCGCGGAACTGTTCGGCGATGGTCCCGTTGGAGCCGAATGCGGCAATGGTCTCTTTTGGGACTGCGTGATCTCCAGTGAGCCAGCGGGGCAGGGGGAAGTATTCGATCTCACAGTTCCCGGTCCCGCCTCGTGGTTGGCCGACGGAATCGTCAGCCACAACTCTGGCGAAATCGAGCAGGTCAGCGACCTCGTACTATTCCTCTACCGCGAGGACTACTACGATCAGGAGAAGGCACAGAAGGAGAACAAGGAGAACATCTGCGAAGTCATCATCGCGAAGCACCGCAACGGACCGATCGGCACCGTGGAGCTGTACTTCCACAAGGAGCACAGCCGGTTCGACAACCTCGCAAAGCAGCGATAGGTGCTGTTGGATTTCGATGCTGGTTGTCCAGCGTTCTCCAGACCGGTCGGTTGGGAGTTACGGCCTTGGAGCCGTGGCTGGCGTGCGACAAGAAACTGCCAGCCCCCTCAAGCGAACCACACACGACGCCACAACCGCCACCACGACGACCCAGGTCCAGCGTGAATCGCGTGGTGTGCGCCGCTCGATTACGCAGTTGCCGATCCGCATCTGGCAGGGGCCGAGATCACGCCGGCACTTTCCCGCCGGGCGCGCCGCCGCGCTCCCGAAGCGCCACAACGCCCTGGTACGCGAGTGCGCAGGCCGCGACGCCGGCGATCCACGCCAGCAACGGACCGATGAAGAGAAGGACGATTGTGCATGTCACGAGCGATGCGACGGCCGCGTACCTGAGGGGTGGACGGAGCAGGCGCACGGCCGCGGCCATCGAGAGTACGTAGGTCGCGATGAACGATGACGTGGAGAACGGCAGCAGATCGGCGATACTCCACCCCGCTGCGTATGCGACCACGGCCGCTGCGGCGCACAACGCTCCCAACACGGCGAGGGCGCGCCGCGGCGTCCCCGATGCCGGCGCGTTTCCGAGCCAGGCCGGGAGTTGCCGCCGGCGCGCGAGCGCCGGTATCAGCCGGCCCATGCCAGCGACATAGGCGTTCACCGGGGCGAACGACAGCACAAAACCAGCGATACCGATCATGAGCGCAGCCGACGGCCCGAACGTGACGGCCGCCATGCTGACCAGGGGCGTCGCCGACTGGAGCGCTGGGCCGTACGCGTGCATACCGACGGTGGCGACCGCGAGGGACAGATAGAGGATGCCGACAACCACGACGGCAAGCAGGCTGGCGCGAGAGATGTCTCGCGGGTTGCGGAATTCCGTGGCAAGCGGCGTAATCGCTTCCCACCCGACGAACGCCCAGAACAGCTGCACGGCGGCGAGGCCGATCGCGGCGTGCCCATGTGGGGCAAACGGGACGAACGCGGATTTCTCCACGTGGCCGAGCGCCCGCCCGACGATGAGCACCATTCCGGCTGTAATCGCCCCGACAGAGAAGAGCTGCGCGCCCGCGCTCACGCGCAAGCCCACGAGGTTCAGGACGTAGGCGAGGCACACCAATCCCCCTCCGAGCGCGAACGCGCCTTCCCGCCCGCCCCCGATGAGGCTCGCAGCATACCCTCCGGCGATGAGGGCGGCGACGACGTATCCGGTCGGCGCGGCCGCCAGAAAGAGCCATCCCGCCACGGCGCCCCACTGGGGACCGAAGGCGCGCTCGATCGCGCCGGAGAACCCGGCGGCATCAGGCCGGTCGCGTGACAGGGCTGCGTAGGTGAGCGCCATCGGGCACGAGATCACCACGAGCGCGAGCCATGCGAGGATCGAAGCCGGACCTGCGGTCGCCGCGGCCACCGCGGGCAAAACGAGCATGCCCGTCCCCAGCACCGCCCCCACGTACAGCGCGACGCCTTGCCACAGACCGAGCGTATGTTTCATGATGGGTGCGCCCTCCGCTCGCGGCCTCGTACGTCGATCTCGAACTGCGCGACACCGTCATCGCCTATTGTCGCCGCGGGCTGGTGCACGATGTAGGTCCAGTCGCGTGGAAAGCGTTCAGACCACTTACCCGCCACGAGGTCCCGCCCAGCTGGTATGATGAGGCTGCGCATTTGTGCGCTGTGCATAGAACCAAATGACATGGAGAGTCGCCTCACCCATAAGACGCTCGCGGGGGCCGTCGATGGCCGAGCATCTGGCCACAGACCTGTTCGTCCGCATCGATCCGCGCGCCGCAGGCACGCTGCAACACCAGATCTATCGGAGCATCAGGCTCGCAATCTTGTCTGGCGCAGTCTCGCGAGGGACACGTCTTCCGTCGTCACGGGAACTGGCCCACGACCTGCGCATCTCTCGGACCACTGCGGTCCTTGCCCTTGAGCAGCTGTTGTCAGAAGGTTATCTTGCCACGCGGCGCGGCGCGGGCACGTTCGTCGCGGACGACCTCCCGGATGACCTGCCCTCTTTCCCCTGCCGGGGAGGTCCGCGGACGAACCATCCCGCGGCACGGCGGGCGCGCCTATCACTGTCGCACCGTGGCGTGGCTCTGGCGGCGGCGCCGCAAGGCGCGCAGCGGCTCGCCGGCCCGCCGAGGGCCTTTCGCATGGGAACACCAGGAGTCGATCTTTTCCCGATCAGGATCTGGCAACGGCTCATCAACCGCCGGCTTCGATCCGCGACCGCGGCGAATCTGGACTACGGTGACGTCGGCGGGCTTGCGGCTCTGCGTGAAGCCATTGCCGCCCATGTGCAGACGGCACGTGGGACCCAGTGCGTCGCCGACCACGTGATCATCGTCGCCGGCGCGCAGCAAGGGTTCGACTTAATCTGCCGAGTGCTGCTCGATCCGGGAGATCGGGCCTGGATGGAGGAACCTGGCTACCCCGGCGCGCGCAGCGCCCTGCTCGGGGCCGGAGCGCACATCGTCCCGGTGCGGGTCGACGCGGAAGGCCTTGACGTCGACGCTGGTGCCCGCCGCGCGGATGACGCTCGTCTGGTGTATGTCACACCGTCCCACCAGTACCCGCTCGGTGTCCCGATGAGCCTGCGGCGGCGGCTCGCGCTGCTGAAGTGGGCCGGGGCGGCGCGCGCGTGGGTGATCGAAGACGACTACGACAGCGAGTTCCGTTATGGAACCCGCGCCATCCCTTGCTTGCACGGCCTCGATGCTGGCGGCCGCGTGATCTATACGGGCAGTTTCAGCAAGACGCTGTTCCCGGCGCTCCGCCTCGGGTTTCTCATCGTACCGCCCGATCTCCGGGATCGCCTCGTCGCCGCGCGCCGTGCCGCGGACCAACATCCACCGGTGCTCGACCAGGCGGTGCTCGCCGATTTCATCCGCGAGGGCCATTTCGCCCGGCACCTGCGCCGTATGAGGACGGCATACCGCCAGCGCCTCGAGGCGCTGGCCGCCGCGGTGGAACGCTACTGCGGCGGCGCGCTGCGGCTGCGGCCGGTGCAGACGGGCCTGCACGCGGTGGCTGACCTCGATGGAGTGGACGCCGTAAGGGTATCCGCGGAGGCGCACAGTCGCGGCATTGAAGCTACCCCGCTGGCGGCATATTCTGCGCGGCCTGCCCGAGCCGCGAACGGGCTTGCGCTGGGATTCGCGGCGGCTCGCCCCGACGTACTGCGAAGGGGCGCGGAGCAGCTGGCGGCCGCACTTGAGGCGGCGCGCCGCTCATCGTGACGTGGACCGCGCATGCGGCAGCGTACGCGCTAGGGGCTACGTGACCCTACGGAGGTGACTGTAGGAAATGGCCGAATCTTCTGATTCCCACGCCAAGGCGACCCTCGCTGACGGGCTCGTGACATACTTCGACTATCTCGTACGCGCGCGCGCCAGGCTGCTGGAGTGGGTGCGGCAGGCTTCTCCCCAAGCGTACACGCAGGCGTTCCCGGTCGGACGAGGCTCCATCCGCGCGACGTTGCTTCACGTCGCGGGCGCGGAATGGGGCTACGTCGAAGCGCTGAGAAAGAGTGAGGTGGTCGCGCAGGAGATCCGGCAGAACAACCCTTTCACCCTCGAACGGCTGCCGGATCTCGAGCCTCTAGTCGCGGCATGGGACCGACAGCGCTCGAGCACGCGGGCGGCGCTCGCCGATCTCGGCGATCCGGACCGCCCCACGGCCATGGTCGCGCGAGACATGACCCCGCCGATGCGGTTCCAGTTGACCGCGGGGGGAATCGCCGGCCAGATTCTGTTCCACGAGATCCACCACCGGGCCCAGATTATGACGATGTTGCGGCAGGCGGGAGTCGCGGCGGAGAACCTGGACTACTCGGTGCTGATGGTGGAGCGCATCCCGCTCGCGTAGCCGGGTCGAAACGCCACACCTGGAGGGACACGCATGAAAGATCGGATATCGCCGGAACCGCCGCCGTTTCCGACGGGGCCGTTCGTCGCCGCTGAGGCGCACGACGCCCGGCACCGCGAGGCGTGGATCGGCGAACTGGAACGCGCCCCCGCGCGGCTGCGCGAGGCGGTGTCGAGACTCTCGAACGAACAGCTCGACACCGTGTATCGGAACTGGACGATCCGCCAAATCGCGCACCACCTGGCGGACAGCCACCAGAACAGCTACATTCGCTTTAAGCTGGCGCTGACGGAAGAGCGCCCCACCATCAGACCGTACGACGAGACTCGGTGGTCGCTGCTCGCCGACGCTCGGTGCGGGGACGTCGAGCCGTCGTTGCGGATCCTGGAGGGGCTGCACGCGCGCTGGGTGTGCCTGCTCCGATCACTTGCGCCCGACGCGTTCGAACGATCGTTCTACCACCCGGAAAACCAGGAGGTCGTGCCTCTGTGGCGCGCGCTCGCCCACTACGTCTGGCACGCTGGACACCACACCGCACAAATCGAGTGGGTGAACAAGCACAAGCTGACGACGTCGCGGGATCGGTAGTCCGGGTGCGGCGTGGGCTGTCGCGCGCCGCTGCAGGCGGAGCCAGCCGGGGACGCCGGCGGCGACAACCGACTCCAGAATGTGTCGCTGGGCAAGAACATCGCGCACCAGCGCCGGCACTGCCTCGAGGGGGATGGGCGCTAAAAATATGTTAAGGCTCAGCGCAGTGCCCGCGTCACTCGCCGTAGTAGAATGCACGTAGCAGCGTCAACGGGCCGCCGACACCACATCTGGCGGTTCGCCGACGCCAACACCGACTATCCGCGGGGTGCCACGATGCCGGACAAGATCCAAAAGACCGACAGTGAATGGCGTGCGCAGTTGACGCCAGAGCAATATGCTGTCACACGCCAGAAGGCCACCGAACGGCCCTTCACCGGCGAGTATGAGAGAGCGACGACGCCCGGCGTCTATCGCTGCGTATGCTGCGGTGCCGAACTCTTCGAGTCCGATGCGAAATTCGATGCGGGCTGCGGTTGGCCGAGCTTTACCAGCCCGGTCGCCGACGACCGCGTGGACAAGCACGTCGACCGCAGCCACGGAATGCTCCGGACGGAAGTCCTGTGCGCCAGATGCGACGCGCATCTGGGTCACGTGTTCGACGACGGCCCTCGGCCGACTGGGCTGCGATACTGCATCAACTCGGCGGCGTTGAAGCTCGATCCGAAGAAGTGACCGGCGCGCGCCGGACGCGGGGACGACGAACATCTGCGTGATCCACGACGTCGGAGGTAATTGTCTTTCGGCCGCCGTCGGTGCGAGAATGCTCCTGTCTCACCAATCTCGGTTTGACAGGAGGCGTCAGATGAGCAACGCCACGACAACCGTCGACACGTATCTTGCGATGTGGAACGAGACCGATCCGACCCGGCGGGCCGCGCACATCAGACACAGTTGGGCGGGCGATGGCCGCTACGTCGACCCCCAGTTGGAGGCCGAGGGCCACACCGCCATCGGCGACATGGTGGCCACCGTGCAGGCCCGGTTCCCCGGCCACCGGTTTCGCCGTACCAGCGGCGTCGACACGCACCACGACCAGCTCCGCTTCGCATGGGAACTCGCGGCCCCTGACGGCAGCGTCGTGGTGGCTGGCATCGACGTCGGCCGACTGGCCCCCGACGGCCGGCTGCAGCGCATCACCGGCTTTTTCGGGGAGCTTCCGGAGAAAGCGTCCGCGTGACCGGTCAGGCGCGCATCGGGAACAGCGCAGGGTAGGCAGTGCTGTTGCGCGTGTCGGCCGAAGCCGCATCCCTTCGGCCGACACGCAGTCCCCGACGACGGAGAATGTGCCCCCGCACCGGCTTGACGAACGCCGTCTGCCCCTGTTACCATGCTGCGAAGGCGATGACGCAGACGACGGGTGCGGCGCGCGCATGAACCGGCTCTCGGTCCCTCCCCTTCACACGCTAACCCGTGATCTCGCGGCGGTGGCGTCGTTCCGGCTCGCCCCGGAGACCGTCATCACCGGCGCGAGAATCCTCTCCGTCTACACCGACCGCGTGCTCGAAGACCGGGAGATCCTGATTCACGCCGGGCGGATCGCGGCGGTCGTCCCGGCCGGCCGGTGCAAGCGAGACTCCGGGGCGCGATTCTACGACGCCGCGGGAGGCATCCTGGCCCCAGGGCTCGTGGACCCGCACGTGCACATCGAGAGCAGCATGGTCACGGCGTGCGCGTTCGCCGAGGCGGCCCTGCTGAACGGCACCACGACGATCTTCGCCGACAGCCACGAGATCGGCAACGTCTGCGGCGAGCAGGGCATCGAGTGGATGCTCGAAGACGCGCGCCGGGCGCCCCTGAACATCTTCCTCACGGTACCCAGCACGATCCCTGCCACGACCGAAGAGTTCGAGACCGCCGGCGGCGATCTCTCGCCCCAGGCGGTCGGCCGGCTCTTCGACCGCTGGCCGGAAGCGGTCGCGTTGGGCGAGAAGATGGACTTCGTCCAGGTCGCCCTCGGCGATCCGCGCAGCCACGCCATCATCCAACAAGCCCTGGCCCGGGGACTCCCGGTCTGCGGCCACGTTTACGGCCAGGAGTTCGTGGCCGCGTACGCGGCAAGCGGTGTCACCGACACCCATGAAGCCGTGAGCCGGGAGATCGCGGACGATCTCCTCGAGGCCGGTCTCTGGGTATTTCTCCGCGGGGGGCCTCCCACCACGCCGTGGCACAGTCTGCCGGCGGCGGTCCGCACGATCACCGAGCTGATGGCCAGTTCGAAACGCGTCTGCGTGTGCACCGACGACCGCGATACGGACGATCTCTTCCATTTCGGGCTGGATTGGGTGGTCCGTCAGGCCGTCGCGGCCGGCATTCCGAAACCGCCGGCGTGGAGCCTGGGATCGCTGCACCCGGCCACCAGGTACGGGATGGACGGCGAGCTCGGCGGCCTCGGGCACGGACGTCGTGCCGATATCGCCCTCCTCAACGACGACCTCGAGCCGCAGAGCACGTGGTACGGCGGGACGCTCGTCGTCGAACACCGCAAGATCACTCCAGTGCTGGATGAGGTGCTCTCTCAGCGCTACGCCTACCCACGAGCTGCCTACGCGACGGTCCAGATTCCGGAGATCCCGCGTCTCACCCCGGAATTGCCACCGCTGCCGTGCCGCGCCCATGTCATCCGCGTCGCGATGCCCGGCATCGCGACGGTTCACGAGACGATTGACGTTGCCGCGGGGACGTCCTGGCCCGAGCTGCTCGCGCGGCACCGCCTGTGCTTCGTCGCGGTGCTCGAACGTTACGGACGCGGCGGTGGGGCGGCGCACGGGCTCCTCGCGGACTTCGGCCTCACGGCGGGGGCGGTGGCCAGCTCCGTCGGACACGATGCGCACAACCTGATCGTGGCCGGCATCGACGAGGCGGAGATGTGCCGCGCCGTGGAAGCCGTTCGGGACACGGCGGGCGGCGTCGTGGTCGTCAGGGACGGTCGAGTCCGGGCCCGCGTCGCGCTTCCGATCGCCGGACTGCTCTCGGACCGCCGCGCCGTGGCGGTCGCCGAGGAGGTCGCCGGGCTCAAGCGCGCGTGGACCGAGGCGGGGTGCTTGCTGCCCTTCATGGGGTTCAACCTGCTGCCGCTCAGCGTGATCCCCGCGATCCGTCTCACGGATAAGGGCTTGGTGACCGTCCCCGAGATGGATCGGGTTCCCCTGTTCGAGCCATCCCGGTAGGCGCCCTTACGCCCGCCTCGACGCTACCCCGGCGTCGCAGTCTCGACCCGGTCGCGCCCATTCTGCTTGGCACGATACAGCGCGACATCGGCGGCGTGGAGCAGCGCGCCCGGGCTCGAGCCGTGGTCCGGAATCGTCGCCACGCCGAGCGAAATCGTGATCTCACCCGGCCGCCGCCCGCCTTGCGCGATGCGCAGATCGGCGACGACCTCCCGCAGCGTCTCGGCGCGCGCCCGAGCCTCGTCACGGCCGGTCGCCGGGAGCACCACCACGAATTCTTCGCCGCCGTACCGACACACGATGTCCTCGCTGCGAAACTGACTCCGCGTGAGATCCGCAAGATGCCGCAGCAACGTGTCCCCGACGTCGTGGCCGAAACTGTCGTTGAACAGCTTGAAGTGGTCGATGTCGAACATGATGACGCTCAGCGCGCTCCCCGCGCGCTGGCCTCGCCGGAACTCACGTTCCAACGTCTCCTCAAGGTAGCGTCTGTTGAAGAGCCCGGTCAGGGGATCCCGTACCGACTGTGCGCGCAGCGCCTCGCGCAGCCGCAGGTTGGCCAGGGCCAGGCTCAGGTGGTCCGCCATTGTCTTCGCGAGGCGCGCGACGGCGGGGGTCAACTCGCCCTTTGTCCCTTTGCCGCCTGCCGTCAACGACATCACACCCAAGGTTTCTCCCTGCGCGATCAGCGGGATGCACTGATACGCTGGTGGAACCGGTGCGGACACGTGTCTACACAAGAGGCCGGTGCTCGAGTCAGACACAAGATGCGGACGCCCGCGGCGAAGGGCCCAGCAGTCTTGCGGGGCAAACCCACCCGACCCCAGGAGGGCCGAGGCCGGGCCCCACGCGGCGGCGGGCGTCAGCGGTGATCCATTGTTGAGCACAATCGTGCCGGACGCGTCGGGGAATGCTTGCATGGAGAAACGGCTGACCACCGTGCTTGCCTCTTCCACGCTGAGACTCACCTGGAGCGCTTCGCTGAGATCCGCGCCAACGCGCGCCATCTCCTCGGCCTGCTTGCGCTTGCTGATGTCCCGTACCGTGACCATGCGGAGGAACCGACCCTGAAAACGAATCGGCCGCCCCGCGAGCTCGGCCGGAAAGGTCGACCCATCCTTCCGCAACCCCACGACGTCGTACGGCTCCGCGGCGTTCGTACGGATGTTGTCGAGCGCCAGTGGCCGGGACTCGGGTGTCATGATATCCAGAGCGTTCTTGCCGATGAGCTCGTCCTGCGTATATCCGTTCATCGCGGCGAACGTCTGGTTCACGGCGACGATGCGCGCTTGGTCATGGATCACGATCCCCTCGGTCGTGGCGTTGAACAAGCTCGCGAAGCTCTCGGCGCTGTCGCTGACCTCTCGGGCCGTGCGACCCTGCTCCGCCAGGAGCTCCTGTTGTCGCGCCTGATACACCGCCAGCGACGCCAACGCGGCGAACACGGTCAACGCCTTCCGCGTGGCGGCGGGGATCGCGTGCCGATCTCGACGCTCGAGGGTCAAGACACCGACGACGTGACCGTCAACCCGCAGGGGCAAGATCGCGCCGAAGCCCGTCGTGATGCCCGCACCGGGGCGGCCCGACATCCGCCGGGCATCCCCGGCGTAACGGGGTTGCCCGGCGGTCAAGACACGAGCCCGCGCATCTTCGTGCTCCGCATCGAGCGCCAGCGGCTTCGGCGTCCCGCCGTCATAGCCGCGATGCGTCTTCACGGAGAGGCGCGTGCCGGTGGAATCGCGCAACCAGACCGCGGACGCGGAGCCGTTCACAAGCTGTTGCACGTTGCTCAGGATGTCGTCCAGCGCGGCAACGAGATCGACGGGTTGGGCGAGCCGCGCGGCCTCGCGTCCCACCGCGGCCAAGGCGTCGTCCCGTGGCGGTTTCGCGCTCGGTCTCCCGGCGCCGCTGCTGGTTGCAGGAGATCTCCTACGAAGTGCCTGCGGAGTTCCGGCAAGGATGACGCCCATGACCCTCATCTCTCCTTCTCAGTTACCATTCCGGTCGCGCATCGGACATTCGCATACCCTTTCCCAGCGTGCTACAGGTGTACCATTGTCGATGGATCGACTCAATCAGGCCACGCACGGATTTTCCGGAGTGGCTGATCAACAGGCGGCGTGTCTTCGAGGGTGTCGATGAGCCCCATGCAAGTCCAAACATCGCTCAATCATAACATTGACCTAACCCGCCGTCCCCGGCGCTCTGCTATGTTCTTGCACGAGATGATACGCACGCAGGCCGCCGGCCGGACGTCCCAGGACGCCGCATCGCGTCGCATGCCGCCCGTCACTCCGTGGGGTCGGTGCGGCGAGCGTCGCGCGAGGCGTTCCATCACGCCGTTGAATCTGTTCTTGATAGCGGCCGGAATCGCCGCAGTGACGATCCACATCATCCTCTTGCGTCGAGCGAAGCACCGGCTCGGCTTCTAACGCCTGATCCTCCCGCCCAGCGCCAGGGCGTCCGAAGATTCGCCGCCGGATATTGAACCGAGATCCCGCATCGTCATTGGCCCCCAGGCAAGTTCAACGGCAAGACCCGGATAGAATGAGCGCGCGGACGCTCGCATAATGGCGACGTGGCTTCGGCCACGAGACCTGTCGTGGGAGGTCCCGCCGTGATGCGCTCGCAGTTCGTCCTTCGCTTTCCGGTCGCGTTCAACCGCCTGGCCTGGTCCAACGTCGCCGCGCAGTCGGCCGACCAGCTCGGCCTGGCCGCCGCACCCATCGTCGCCGTGCTCGCGTTCGGCGCCGGAGCCGGCGAGACGGGTCTCCTCCAGGCGGCGCAGACGCTGCCGTTCCTGTTGCTGTCCTTCCCCGCAGGGGTGTTGGCCGACCGCATCTCTCGCCGCCACCTTATGGCGTCCGCCGAGGCGCTGCGCGCCGTCTCCCTCGTTGGGATCCTGACAGTCGAGGTGTTCCACCGATTGAGCCTGCCGACACTGGCGCTGCTGGGCTTCACGGGCGCCGCGGGGACGGTCGCCTACAGCGTCGCCGCTCCGTCGCTGGTGCCGGCGCTCGTGCCGCGCGAGGCGCTCGCCGCGGCGAACGGGCGGTTGGAGCAGGCCCGCAGCACGGCGTTCGTCGCCGGCCCCGCGCTGGCCGGCACGCTGATCGGATGGACCGGCGCCGCCCCGGCGTTTGGGTTCGCCGCCGCGCTCTCCATTTGCGCTGTGCTCTTGCTCGCCGGACTTCGCGAACCAGCTCGGCCGGCGCTCCCGCGCCGTCACTTCTGTCACGGCCTGCGCGAGGGCGGCGTGTTCGTGCTCAGCCATCCGCTGCTCCGGCCCGTTCTGCTGACCGCCGTGGTCTTCAACACCGCGTTCTTCGTGCTTCAGGCCGTGTACGTGCCGTATGCCGTCCACCGGCTCGGCCTCTCGGCGTCCGCTGTCGGGATCACGCTCGGTGCCTACGGCACCGGCATGGTCGTCGGCGCGATCTTCGCGGCACGCATCTCGCGCGCGCTCCCGTTCGGGACCGTCGTCGCGATCGGGCCGATGGCGGGGCTCGCTGCGGCGGGCGTGATGGTGCTGACGATCTGGGTTCCGTCGCCCCTCCTCGCCGGGATCAGTTTCTTCCTGATCGGCGCGGGCCCGATTCTCTGGACGATCAGCACGACCACGCTCCGGCAATCCGTAACGCCGGGAGACTTGCTCGGCCGGGTCTCGGCGGTCATCACCACGGCGACGTTCGGCGCCCGGCCGATTGGGGCCGCGATCGGTGCCGCCGCGGGCGGCGCGTTGGGAACGGACGCCTGCCTCCTCATCGCGGCGCTCGGGTTCCTCGTCCAAGCGGTCGTAATCATGACCTCACCCGTGCGGCGCCTGGCGCGGCAACCGGAGCTGCACGTGGCCGTGTAGCGGCACAGGCCGGTGCGGACCGTCGGCATCGGGCGCCGGCCGCGCCGTTCGATGCCTCACTCATCGAACACGCGCAGGCGCGCCAGCAGTCTCTCCGCGCGCCGGGCGATCGACTTCCGTTTCTCCCGGCGGTACCGTTGCAGGCGTCCGATGAGATTCCGGCGCAGCACTCGGTCCTTGGCTGCGAGCGTTGCGAGCGTTTCGAGCGCGTAGTTGGTCACGATCCAGTCGGTCGACTCGTCGAGGGTGCGTTTCAGCAGGCGGACCGCGCGGGCTCGCTGACCTGGCCTGAGCGCGAGCCCGCCCAGCATCTGCGCGAGGTGCCACTGCACCGAGGGCTGTCTGACCTCGGACACCTTGGTGAGCAGTCGCTCCACATACGGTTGCAGCAGCTCGGGCCGGTCCCGGCAGACCTTCTCGAGCGCGTCCCCGGCCCGCATCCGGACGATCTCGTCCCGGTGCAGCACGCAGCCAAACAGCTCGCCAGGCGGCGCGGATCTTTGCGCGCGAGCCGGACGACCGCAGCGACGCGGCCGAGTGACCTCGGATCACCGCCGGCAAGCACAAGTTCGAGGGATGGCCGCATCGCGGCCGTGCCCTTCCGCACCGGCCCGCCGAACGCCTGCGCACCACCGGCATCGCGACCAGGGCGTCCGCGGGCGCCGGCATCGGGGAAGAATGTTATCGGGGCCTTGACGGGATCAAACACACGATTTAAACTGATGTTTGAAATGAAAGACACAGTCGATCGCTCACGGTCAGACCGAGGGACGATGCCCGTCCGCGTCACCTCCGACGGCACCCGCGAGAAGCTGCTCGAGGCCGCCGAGCAGATCTTTGCGGAGCGCGGGTTCTATGGAGCCACGGTGCGTGAGATCTGTCTGCGCGCGGGGGCCAACGTCGCCGCGGTCAACTATCACTTCGGCGACAAGGTCACCCTGTACACGGAGGTGCTGCGGAGATTTGCCCGCACCCTGGACGTCGAGCGCCTCATCGCCGATCGTGCGGTGCCCCCGGAAGAGCTCCTCCGGAAGATCCTGCGGATGAGACTCCGCGGGGTGTTCGGCTCGGACCACCCGGACTGGGCGTTTCGAATCCTGATGCATGAGTGGGCACAGCCGACCCCGGCGATGGACCGCGTGGTGAACGAGACCCTGCGGCCGCTCTACGACCGCTTCCGGGAGATCGTCGGCACGATCCTCGGGCTGCCGCGGGACCACGAAACGACGCGGCTCTGCGTCCACAGCATCATGGGGCAGGCCGTCCACTACGTCCAGGGGCGGCCGCTCCTGGCGCGGTTGTGGCCGGAGCTCAAGATGACGCCGGGCCGGGTCGACCGGATCGCGGATCACATCGCCGACTTCTCGCTCGCGTATCTCCGCGCGTTCAAAGCGGAGCACGGGCGGACGACGCCGGCGTCACGAGGTAGGACGCGGACATGAGCGCACACGACGCCGCCCAAGTGCCTTCGCAGGCGCCGTCGGCGGAATCCGGTGCCGCGCGGGCACGCACACGCCCCCGCCTGCTGCCTCTCATCCTGCTCGCGGTGGTGGCCGCCGCCGGGGTATTCGTCTGGCGCACGTTCTTCGCTCCGCCTCTGGTGCCGGACGGGATCGTCACCCTGAGCGGCCGCATCGAGGGCGACGACTCCGCGATTGCACCGAAGGTGGCCGGGAAGATCCTGGAGATCCGGGTGCGAGAAGGCGACACGGTGCACGCCGGCGACGTCATCGCAGCGCTCGACGACAGTCAGATCCGGGCCCAGGAAGACCAGGCCCGGGCGGCACTACGGAACGCGGAAGCGCAGGCGCAGTCCGCGCGGGACCAGATCGCCGTGCTCCAGGAGCAGTTGGAGCAGAATCAGTTGCAGACGGCGCAGGCCGCCACCGACGCCCAGGGCCGGGTGCGGCAGGCGGAAGCCGAGCTCGCGGCCGCGGAAGAGAATCTCGCGCAGCAAAAGGCGGCCTACCAGATGGCGGCCTTCAACAAGGACGCGTACACGCATCTCGCGCAACAGGGCGCCGTGTCCGAGCAGCAGCGCGTCCAGGCCGTGACGGCCGCCGAGCAGCAGGCGGCCGCCGTCGCGGCGGCGCAGCGGCAGGTCGACTCCGCCCGCGGCGCCTTGACCACCGCACAAGCGAACCTCGCCAATCCCGGCATCCGCAGCGCCGCGAGCGCCACGGTGGAGAGGCAGATCGTGCAGCAGGGAGCGGTCGTGGCAAGCGCCGCCGCCCAGGTGGCGCAGGCGCGGGCGCAACTCGCCGAAGCAGAGGCGAACCGGCAGGATCTCGTCATCAGAGCGCCCTTCGGCGGGACGGTGATCACGCGTGCGGCGGAGCCAGGCGAGGTCGTGACGGCCGGCACGGCGATCGTGACCCTCCTCAACCTCGATCAAGTGTACCTCCGCGGGTTCGTGCCCGAGGGAGACATCGGCAAGGTCAAAATCGGTCAGCCGGCGCACGTGTATCTCGATTCGAATCCGAGTCAACCCGTCGACGCCTACGTGCTCCGGATCGATCCACAGGCCACGTTCACGCCCGAGAACACGTACTTCCGTGAAGACCGGGTCAAGCAAGTCGTCGGCATCAAGCTGCAACTCCGCGGCGCGTTCGGGTACGCGAAGCCGGGGATGCCGGCCGACGGCGAGATCCTCGTGTCGGGCGGCGACTGGCCGAAGGGTTGGAAGGGCTGGCACAGCCAGTGATCTCCGGCGCGCCGCCCGGGCTAGACGCGCGCCCGCAGGCGGCCCGGACCGCGGTGATCCACGTCGCGGACCTCTGGAAGCGCTACGGCGCCGTCGAGGCGGTGCGCGGAGTCGGCTTCGAGGTGCGGCAGGGCGAGATCTTCGGGCTGATCGGTCCCGACGGCGCCGGCAAGACGTCGACCTTCCAGATCCTCGCCGGGGTGATGGAAGCCACGAGCGGCTCGGCCGAGGTGTTCGGCCGGCCGGCGCGCGCGGCGCGCGCCGAAACGGGCTACCTGACGCAGACGTTCAGCCTGTACCCAGACCTGACGGTCAGGGAAAACATCCGCTACATCGGTGACCTGCGTCACGTCCCCGCACGCGAGATCACAGCACGCGGCGACCGCTATCTCCGGATGTTCGGGATGGACCAGTTCGCCGGGCGCCTCGCGGGGCAGCTGAGCGGTGGGATGAAACAGAAGCTGGCCCTGGCGTGCGCGCTCGTGCCCGAACCGCGGGTGCTGCTGCTGGACGAGCCGACGACCGGCGTGGACCCGGTCTCGCGTCGCGAGTTCTGGGATACGCTCGCTCATCTTGCGGCCGAGGGCCTAACCATCCTCGTCGCGACCCCGTATCTCGACGAGGCCGAGCGATGCCACCGGGTCGCGCTGATGTACCTCGGGGAGATTCGCGACATCGGCACGCCGGCGGACCTGCGGGGGCGGCTGCACGCGCAACGCATCGAGCTCCGCACCACGCGGTTGAACGAGGCCGAGCGCGTCCTGTCCGAGCTCAACGGACCGGACCGCGCGATCGTCGACGTCCAGCGGTTCGGAGACCGGCTCGACGTGCTCGCCACGGAGACGGAAGAGGCGCGGCGTCTGCTCGAGGACGCGCTGCGCGCCGCCGGCGTGGCGTTCGAAGACGTTCGGGTGGACGCGCCGACCCTCGAGAACACCTTCGTGGCAACGCTGCGCGGTCTGGGGCAGGAGCCGCACGCGGCGCCCTTTCCCGCTCGCCACGACCGTGGTGGGTTGCACGACCAGGTGGCGATCGGGGGCACGAACCTGACGAAACAATTCGGCGCGTTTACTGCGGTCAACAACGTCCACATCCAGGTGCGGTACGGCGAGGTGTACGGCCTGCTCGGCGCCAACGGCGCGGGGAAGACGACCACGATCAAGATGCTCTGCGGCCTGCTAGCGCCGACCCACGGAGAGGTGCGGCTCGCGGGGGAGCGCGGCCGCGTCCGTTCGTCCGGCGTGCGGCAGCGGGTGGGCTACATGTCGCAGAAGTTCTCCCTGTACAACGACCTGACGATCGAGCAGAATCTTGAGTTCTTCGCCGGCGTCTACGGCGTGCCGCAGGGCGAGCGCGAGGAGAAACGGCGCTGGGTCCTCGCGTTCTCGGGGCTGGAAGGCAAGGAGCGGGAGCTCACCGGAAGCCTCCCCGGGGGCTGGAAGCAGCGCGTCGCGTTCGGCGCCGCCATCATGCACGAGCCGAGCGTGCTGTTCCTCGACGAGCCGACTTCTGGCGTGGATCCGCTCGCCCGCCGCGCATTCTGGACCATGATCAACGGCCTAGCCGACGCCGGCACGGCGATTTTGGTCACCACCCACTACCTCGAAGAGGCGGAGCAGTGCAACCGCATCGGCCTGATGGTGGCCGGGGAACTCGTCGCCGAGGGCTCTCCCGACGGGATCAGGCGCCGGCAGATGGCCGGCACCCATCTCCTGGAGTTGCGGGTCGATCAGCCGCAGCGCGCGGCGGACGTCTTGAAACAGCAGACCGAGGCCTGGCGGGTGTCGCTGTTCGGAGACCGGCTCCACGTCATCACGGACGAAGACGCCGAGCGCGCGACGCGGACGACGACGGACGTGCTGCGCGCGAACGGGGTGCGCGTGATCGACGCTCGCGAGGGACGGTTCTCGCTGGAGGACGTTTTCATCAGCGTCGTGGAGCGGGCGCGCCGCGACGGCAAGGTCGGCGGAGACGGAGGCGCGTGATCGATGACGCGGATGCTGGCGCAGGCCCGCAAAGAGCTGATCCAGTTCCTCCGGGACCGCCTCTCGCTCGCCTTGGCCCTCGTCCTGCCGGTGATCCTCGTGCTGCTGCTCGGCCGGGCGTTCTCGCTGTCGGTGACCGACGTGCCGATCGTCGTCCAAGACCTCGATGATTCGGCGCTCTCGCACGACCTGGTCGCGGCGCTCCGCGCTTCCATTACGTTCCACGTGGTGTCGTGGCCCGCCGACCGGCAGCCGGACCAGGCGTTGGTCTCGAACGCCGCCCGCGCCGCGCTGATCATCCCGCCGCACTTCGGCCGCGACATCGCGCGAGGCGTCCCGGCGCCGGTGCAGCTTCTGGTCGACGGCTCGGACGCCAACACGGCCCGGCTCGTGTCCGGCGACGTCGCGACGGTCGTGCAAGCCTACAACGCGAGCACGGCCGGAGCGACACGCCCCGCACCGGTGCAGACGGCGATCAGGTTGTGGTTCAACCCTGGGGAATCATCGGCCAAGTTCTACGGGCCGGGGATTTTCGTGATGGCGCTCTCGATGTTCCCTGCCCTCCTGGCCACGCTCGCGATGGCGAAAGAGGGCGAACAGAAGACGATTCTGCAAGTCTATGTGTCCAGCATCTCCGCGCACGAGTTCCTGCTGGGCAAGATCCTCGCGTTCATGGCCGTGGCGCTGGCCGAGACCCTCGTGCTGCTCGTGCTGTTGTTCACCAGCTTTGGGCTCAGTTTCGCCGGAGATCCCACGCCGTTTCTCGTCGCGACGGTGTTGTATGCGTTCTGCGTCGCCACGTTCGGCACGATGGTGGGCGCGGCGGTCCCCAATCAGGCGGCGGCGATGCAGGCCGTGGCGTTCGGGGGATTCCTGCTCGTGATGCTCCTGTCCGGGCTGTTGTTCCCAATCGCAAACATCCCGGCCGGTCTCCGCTGGATCTCCAACCTCGTCTGGGGACGCTACTACATCGAGGTCGTCCGCGACGCCCTCCTCCAGGGAGGCGGGTGGGCCGCCACGTGGTACAAAGTGCTGATCATCGGGCTGATCGGTGCGGTCTTCTACGCCGTGGCGTGGCGGACGATGCGCCGCATGCAGCTCACGGACTGACGGGCCGCCGTGAGGACGTTCATCCGCATCCTGTTCACCGGCCGGTTCCACGCCCTCGCCGGGAAGGAGTTCCGGCAGATCCTTCGCGACCGGCGCCTCGTTATCTCGCTGACCGTGGCGCCGGTCCTGCAGTTGCTGCTCCTGGGGTCGGTGCTGAACGCGACGGTCTCGAACGTGAGCCTGGGGGTCGTGGACGAGAGCCGGACGCCGGAGAGCCGCGAGTTAGTGGCCGTGCTGACCGAGAGCAAAAGCTTCCGCCTGGCAGGGTACTATCTTTCGGCCGGCGGGCTCGGAGACGCGATCAGCCGCGGCGTGGTCGATGCCGGCGTGGTGATCCCGTACGACTACGCGCGTGCTCTGGTGCGCGGTCGTCCGACCACCGTGCAGTTCCTCCTCAACGCGATGAACGTGAACACGGCGCAGATTAGCCAAGGGTACGCGGAAGGCGTCATTCAAACATACAACGCCGACCTTGCCTCGCAGGGGCTGCACCTGCCCGCACCGCAAATCGCAATCCAACCGGTGACGGAACGAGGGACGGTGGTGCTCGATCCGGCCTTCCTGTTCAACCCGGGCCTCGTGAGCTCGTGGTTCGTCGTGACCGGCGTGTTCGGCATGCTGTTGATCCTCAACGGCACCATCATTGCGTCCACGGTGATGCTGAAGGAACGCGAGTTCGGGACGATCGAGCAACTCCTGATGTCCCCGGCGAGCACGGCCGAGATCATCCTTGCCAAGATCGCGCCGGTATTCGTCCTGCTCTCCGCGATGGCGTTGCTCGCGCTGGGGCTGATTCGCGTCGCGTTCCAGGTGCCGATGCACGGCAGCGCGCTCGTGGTGTTGGGAGGCTCGGGCCTCTGCCTGTTCTCCGGCATCGGTCTCGGGACCCTGCTGGCGACCTTCACCCGGTCCGCGCAGCAGGCGATGTTGACGATCTTCTTCATCAACCCACCGCTCACGTCGCTCTCCGGAGCGTTGATGCCGGTCGAAGCTATGCCGCAGTGGATGCAACCGCTCACCGTGCTGAACCCGATCTATCACTTCGGCCGCATCACACGCGGCGCGATGATCAAGGGCAGCGGACTCGACGCCCTCTGGCCGAACTTCCTCGCGCTGCTCGCGTTCACCGTGGTGCTGGTTTCGCTCAGCGTCTGGCGATTTCGCAAACAGCTCAGCTGAACACCGCACCCGCACGGGCCGGAACCCTCTCGGCCCCGGCCCGCACCGTGACCTGCCCGCAACGCCGCAGCGCATCGCCGGTCAGCCCCGCGCACCCGGCGCGGGGCCCAAGAACGTCTAGCGCAGGGTGCTCGCGAACAACTCCGTCAGCTTCTGAAACGCACGTTCGGCTTGCGGCCGATTGTAGACCGGGTTGTCGGGCACGGTCCACCCGTGATAGGCACCCTCGTAGATCTCGCTCTCGTACCTCCCGCCCCACGCCTCGAGCGCGCGGTCCAGCTTGTGGATCGCTTCTTCCGGCATGCTGCGGTCCTGGACGGCGTGACCGAAATACAATCGGGCGTTCGTGCGCGGCAGCACGAGGTGCGGGCTCGCCGGAGTGTCGGTGAAGAGGCCGCCGCCGTGAAAGGACGCGGCCGCGGCCATTCTGCCGGGGCGCGCCGCGGCGGCGCGCATCGCCATAGCGCCCGCGAAACAGTACCCGACGACGCCCATGCCGCCCTCGCCGACGGACCGGTCGCCGGCGAGGAAATCGACGTAGGCCGAGACGTCGCGGTCCATCGCGTCGGGCGTCAATGGCGCTCTCAACTCCGCGATTCGCTTGGTTCGCTGCTCGTCTCCTGCGCCCGCAGGAAGGTCGAGCACCGGCGGCCGCCCGGTCCGATAGAACACATTGGGCATTAGCACGGTGTACCCGAGCACAGCCAGCCGCCGCGCCATGCCGCGGTGGGACGGGCGAATGCCGCCGATGTCGGTAAATGGATCACGCCGGGCTGACGGCGGCCGTCCTCCGCCCGATACAGGACCGCGTCGGTGGTTCCATCAGCCATCCGAATCTCGATCTCTTCTTCCATCTTCAAGCCTCCCGGGCCGACACGTCTCAGATCGATTCGCCCACCCCTGACGGCCGCGCTGAGAGAGTTCTTCCAGGACTCGCGATCCGCCTGTCGCCGCAGCACACCCGCGCGGAAGACGTGGCCACTCGCGCGCTGCGAAGCGCGATTCGGGAATGCTACACTAGGATCCACAGCTTCGCCGGGAGGCGATCGCGATGAAACCCACAGCCATCCGCGCCCAGAGAATCCCCGCGCGACTCGCGACCGGCATCGCAGCGCTGGTGGTGGCGGCCCTGCTCCCGGCGGTCCCCTCCGGCGCCGAGCTTCCGACGGCGGTGCTGGCGCGCGTGTCCGGAGCCCGTGCCTACCAGCACGTACTCGCGCTGGCGCAGAAGATCGGGCCCCACGTCGCCGGCACGCCTGAGGACCGGACCTCGGGCGAGTACATCGCCGGGCAGCTTGCCCGCGACGGGTACGCGGTCGAGTGGCAGCCGTTTCCGCTCTCGTATTTCGCGGTGCGTACGGTCTCGCTGGCCGTGCCCTCGCAGCCCGGTCTGGCGCTGCACCCGCACGTGCTGCAGCACTCGGGCTCCACGCCGGCGGCCGGCGCGACCGCCGAGGTGTTCGCCGCGGCGCTCGGCCGTCCCGAAGATTTCGCCGGCGGTGCGGCGGCGGGGAAGATCGCGCTCATCGAGCGCGGCGGCGCGACGTTCCACGCCAAAGCCGAGGCGGCGGCCGCGGCCGGCGCGGTCGGCGTCGTGATTTACAACACACAGCCCGGCGAGTTCGCCGGAACGCTCGGCGCTCCCATGAAGATTGCGGTCGTCGGCCTCTCAGGAGCCGAGGGGCAGCAGCTGCTGGCCGCGGCGCGATCCGGCCCCGTGACGATGCGCCTCAACGTGCAGGCCGCGGACGAACAGCGCACGACCTGGAACATCATTGCGACCAAACCGGGCACGCGCGACACACACCGGGTCCTGGTCGTCGGCGCGCACCGCGACACGGTCGAGGGTGCGCCGGGCGCGAACGACAACACCTCCGGCGTCGCCGTCGTGCTCGACGTCGCAGAGGTCCTCAAGTCTGTGCCGCTCGGCGACACGGTGCGGTTCGTGTTCTTCGGCGCAGAGGAAGAGGGGCTCTACGGCTCCGCGTACTACGTCGACCATCACGGCCCCGACCCGATCGTCGGGTTTGTCAACCTGGACATGGAGGGGGTCGGCCAACGGCTTCTGCTCTCAACGTACCACGGCAGCGACACGCTCGTGCGCACGGCCACACGCCTGGCGGGTGAGCTCGGGATCGCCGCGGCCCCGAGCCACGATGGCGGAAGCGACCACCTGAACTTCGAACGGATCGGGGTGCCGGTCGTATTCTTACTGCGGCCGGACGATCCCGACTACGACACTCCCAGGGACACCGTGGATCGCGTCGACCCCGCGCTGCTCGAAGCATCCGCGCGCCTGGCCCTGGCGATCGTCCTCGACGTCGCCGGCCCCGGACGCTAGCACCGGCGCACGTTCCCCGGTCAGAGACGCGCCGGGACGCGCTACGCCGGTTCGCGCGGTGCGGTCTCCGGACGCGTGAGCAGATAGGACGGGTGCCTGAGGCCGGTCGGCGGGTAGAACTCGTCGTGCGTGAAGCGCAGGCCGAGCTTCTCGAGCACCCTCCGCGACGCCGCGTTCGCCGGGTGGTGGCCGGCAAAGACGGCCGCGGCACCGAGCGTCTCGAATGCGAACGCGATAATTCCTCGCCCCGCCTCCTGCGCCAACCCCTGTCCCCAGTACGCTGGCCGAAAATGAAACCCCATCTCGTAGATTCGGTCCTCCAGTCGGTACGGTCGCAGTCCGCCGCACCCCACGTGCTCACCGGTGCGCAGGAGAAAGAGCGGCCAGTACTGGACGCCGTGGGTGCGCATCAACTCGATCTCCCGGGCGAGCTTCTCCTCCACCTGTGCGGGGGAGAGCGCGCCGCCGATGAACTGCGTCACCACGGGATCGCTCCACAGCGCGACCGCGACCGGCAGGTCGGCGACCACCCAGCGCCCGAACCCGAGGCGCGTGGTCCGCAGGAAGTAGTCGCGGACGTTACACCTCCGCGCGGCGCTCGACCGGGGGCGGGTCGAGCACCTTGATCGGCGGCACGGGACGGTTCCAGCGCTCGACCTCCACCAACGTCTGCTGGCCCGTGCAGCCCTGGGCCAGCCGCGACGTCCCCTTGTCGAGCGTCAGCACGTTCGGGTTTCCGTGCACGCACATCCACTCATCGCCGGCGGGGTCGAGGGGATCGTACCACGCTCCGGTCGACAGCTGCACGACCCCACGGCGGACGTCCTCGCTGACGACCGCGCCGGCGAGGCAGCCGCCGCGGTCGTTGAAGACACGCACCACATCCCCGGCCGCGATACCGCGGGACGCGGCGTCGGCGGGATGCATGCGGATCGGCTCCCGACCCTTGACCTTGGCCGCCTGGCTGAACGCGCCGACATCCAGCTGACTGTGCAGGCGCGTTCGGGGGTTGTTCGCGATCAGCACGAGCGGGAACCGAGCGGCGCGCCGAGACTTGAGCCACTCGACGGGCTCAAGCCACGTGGGGTGGCCGGGACAGTCGTCGTAGTGAAACCCGTGAACCGTCTCGGAGAAGATCTCGATCCGGCCGCTCGGCGTGCCGAGCGGCGATCCCGCCGGGTCACGCCGGAACGCGTCGAACAACACGACGGCTTCCTCGTGCGGCGGCACCTCCAGGTATCCCCCACGCCAGAATTCCTCGAACGCCGGCGGGTGGACCCCCGATCTGGCCATCGCCGCGCGCCACCCATCGTACATGTGCCGGAGCCACGCCTCGTCGCTGCGCCCTTCGGTGAACCGTTCACCGACCCCGAGGACGTTCGCGAGATCGGTTAAGATGTCGTAGTCGTTGCGCGACTGGGCGTGCGGCTCGAGCGCTTGGTGCATGGCCACGAGATACGGCTCGTTCCGCGACGCACCGATGTCGTTCCGTTCCAGCGTGATCGTCGACGGCAGGACGATGTCGGCGTGGCGGGCCATCGCGGTCCAGAACGGATCGTGCACGACGATCGTCTCGGCACGTCCGAGCGCCCGGCGGAGGCGGCCGAGGTCCTGGTGGTGATGAAACGGGTTGCCGCCGCACCAGTACACGAGCCGTACGTGAGGATAGGAGAGCCGCCGCCCGTCGTAGTCGAACGGCTCGCCCGGGTGGAGCAGCATGTCCGAGATCCGCGCCACCGGGATGAACGCGTCCACCGCGTTCCTCCCTTGAGGCAGGGCGGGCCACCCGCCGTAGAACGGCGCGCCGACCCCGTGCACGGACCCATATCCGAAGCCGAACCCACCGCCGGGCAATCCGATCTGACCGAGCATCGCCGCCAGCACGATGCCCATCCAGGGCACCTGCTCCCCATGATCGGCGCGCTGCAGCGACCAACTCACCGTCACGAGCGTGCGCCGGGACGCCATCCGGCGGGCGAGCGCGCGCACCACCTCCGCAGGGATCTCGGTGATCGCCTCGGCCCACTCAGGGTTTTTCGCCCGTCCGTCGTCGAGCCCGCGCACGTACCGCTCGAACCGCTCGAATCCCACACAGTACCGTGCGAGAAACGCACGATCGTGCAGCCCCTCGGTGACGAGCACGTGCGCGATCGCCAGCATCAGGGCGACGTCGCTCCCGGGCACGAGGGGCAGCCACTGCGCGTCCAGGAACGCCGGTAAGTCGTCGCGCAGGGGGCTGACGTGAACGAACTCCACCCCCCGCGACGCGGCGTCGCCGAGATGGTCACGCACGGTGTGGCGCGTCACACCGCCAGAGGCGACCGCGGTGTTCTTGAGCGGGATGCCGCCGAAGCACACGACGAGCTGCGTATGGGCGGCGATCACGGGCCACGAGGTGCCCCGGGTGATCAGATCGTCGTGGGTACCGATGACGTGGGGCAGGATCACGCGCGACGCGCCGAGGCTGTACGTATTGATCGATCGCGTGAATCCCCCGAGGCAGTTCAGAAACCGGTGCAGCTGGCTCTGCGCGTGGTGAAATCGCCCGGCGCTGGCCCAGCCGTAGGAACCGCCGTAGATCGCCTGAGGGCCGTGGGCCTCAATCACCCGCCGCAGCTCGGCGGCGAGCACGCGGATCGCGGTCGCCCAGTCGACCGGGACGAACGGCTCCGCGCCGCGGCGCTCGTCCGGGCCGGGGCCTCGGTCGAGCCAGCCCGCCCGGACCATCGGCTGCGCGATGCGGGTCCCGTGCCGAACGCTGTCCACGATGTTCTCCAAGATTGGCGATGGGTCGGGATCGAGGCGGAACGGGCGGATCTTCGTCAGGACGCCGTCGGTCACTTCCGCGTCGAAGGCGCCCCAGTGCGATGTGTGCGGACGCAGGTTGCGATCCATGCGATCGTGGCCTCCCGTGAGCATGCGACGGAGAAACTCATTCATCACTCGGGCGGGCTTCCCTGTCGGCCGTGTCGGGCGTTCCGCGACAGGGAGGCGGCCCCGCGCCGTCGGAAGAAACCTCCGGTGTCTCCGCGGGCACGCGGCAGGGAGCATGCCCCGGGAGCGAGGAGGCGGACCGATGATCGAGGTTGTCCAGATCGACAGCCGGCACCTGGCGGGCAATGTAATCGGCGATCCCGCGCGCCGAGACCTCGTAGTGTATCTGCCTCCGGGGTACGCACGGTCGGAACGGCGATTCCCGGTGGCGTACCTCCTCCACGGGTTCGGCCGGCGCGCCACGGGCTGGATCGAGGGCCCGCAGGTGCAAGGCGGGGCGCTCCGCCCGCCGATCGGAGACGTGATCGACGACGCGATTCGCAACCGCGGCGCCGAGGAGATGATCGTCATCATGCCGGACGGCTGGAGCCGCTGGGGCTGCAGCCAGTGGGTCGACTCGCCGGTCAACGGCAACTTCGAGCAGTACGTCACCCGCGAGATCGTGGCGCACGTGGATCGCACTTATCGAACGATTCCCGAGCGGGACAGTCGAGGCGTCTTCGGCATCTCGTCCGGCGGCCTGGGCGCCTGGCATCTCGGCTCGCGCAACCCCGACGTCTTCGGCGCGATGCTGCTCCTGTCCGCCGATTCGTACTTCGACTACACCCACAAGCCCTGGTTCTACCGCTTCTACAACTCGCGCTTCCCGGAACCGCCGAACGGCCCCATCAACGGCGACTTGAACTCGTGGTTCTGCTACGGGTTGGCGTCCTGCTACACGCCGAACGTGGCGAACCCGCCATTCTACGTGGACCTGCCGGTCGAGTTCCCGAGCGGCAGAGTCATCCCGGACCTCTGGGAGAAGTGGCTCAGCTACGACCCCGTCGTCTCGTGGCAGCCGCGGCTCGCGAACCTCCGCCGGCTGCTCGGCATTCGACTCGACGTCGGCTATCACGACGAGTTCGAGCTCCACTACGGGCACCGCATGCTGAGCCGCCACCTCGCCGACGCCGGCGTGCGCCACGACGTCGTGGAACACGACGGCACGCACGGGAGCCGGCTGTTCGAGCGGATCCAACAGTCCCTCGTCTGGTTCTCCGGCGTGCTCACGACGGAGCAATGATCGCGCGCGGCCCGGCGGAAGCCCGGATGACGCCCGGCCGCCCGTCGAGTCACGGCGTGCGCCGGGCCGCGCTCAAGAGCGCTCCGCCGAGAATCGGCCGGGCCGGAACGTCGCCAGCCGGGCGTCCTCCCGGTCCAGCACGATCTCGTCCGCGATGATCGTCCCGAGCGCCGGCGCCATTGTGACCCCACTGTGGGTCACCGCCAGATAATATCCGGTCACGCCCGGCAGCGGCCCCACCGCCGAAAACCCGTCGGCGGGATACGCACGGGTCCCGATGCGCACCGCCTCGGGTCCCACGCCCTCGATCCCCGGGAGCAGGCGCGCGGCCCGGCGGACAATGTCAGCGGCCGGCTCGAGCGCGGCGCTCGGGAGCGTCTCCGGCGTCATCATCTCGTCGGTATCGTCCGCCTGCACCATGAGGCGCCCCCCGCCGTCGGGCCGAACCTGACAGCATGGCGCGTGGACAACGACCCGCAGGCGCACCGGAACGGGGGGCGTGATGGCGAGCAGACCCATCGTGGGCGCGAGCGGGATGCCGAGCCCGACCTCCCCGGCGACGTCGTTCGCCCATCGGCCGGCGCAGTTGACGACGCAATCGGCGTCGTGCCTCTGTCCGCCGCCCGTCGTGACGCCAACCACGCGCTCGCCCGTGCGACGGATCTCCCGAACCGGCTCGTGCACGAGGAGGCGGGCGCCCGCGCCGATCGCCGCCTCGACCATCGCGTGCGCGTACACGACCGGATCGAGCCATCCTTCCTCGGGAAAATACGCGATGCTCGCGCCGCGGAGCGGCCCGGGATCGATGTCGGGCTCGAGCTCGCCCAACCGCCGCGCGGTGATCTCCTCGGCCGCATACCCCCACTCGCGCAGCCGCGCGATGCGCCGCCCGAGCGCCGTCCGTGCGGCGACGTCGACGGCCCACTCCACGTTGCCATCCCGGTGCCACCATGACATCCCGGGGAACTCCTCGCGGAGCGCCTCGTGGGCGCGCAGGCCCGCAGCGTTCAGCTCATGGTACGAACGGGGCGGCTTGTTGTTGGCGTTGATCCAGGCGAGGCTGGCGGACGACGTGCCGCTCCCGACCCAGCGCGCCTCCAAGATCGTCACCGATGCCCCGGCCCGAGCAAGTCGATACGCGACGGACGCCCCGACGATCCCCGCGCCGATCACCACGACCTTCACCGCTCCGCACCTCCAGGCACCTGTGTGCCCCGTCCATCCCGGGCTCCCGGCGACGCCGCGGGCGACGACGGTTCGACAGGTGTTTCGCTCGGGAAGCGGCGATGACCTGGAGGGCCCAACGTCGGCACCGGCCACGGGCTGGCGGCACGCGCGGCACCCTGAGCATCTCGCCCCGGGGCTGGTAGAATACTCTTGTGGAGCGAGACGTCATCCGAGAGCAAATCACCTACTACAGCGCACGGGCGCCCGAGTACCACAACGTGATTCTCTCGTCGGGACCGCTCGCCGTCGCCAGACGGCATCTTCTGGCGCTCGGGCCGCTCCGAGACGTCCTCGAACTGGCGCCGGGCACCGGCAACTGGACCGAGGAACTGGTGCGGATCGGCGAGACCGTCACCGTGGTCGACGCCTCCCCGGAAATGATGGAGATCAACCGACAGCGGATCGCCGATGCACGGGTCGAGTACAGACAGGCGGACCTCTTCCAGTGGACGGCCGACCGGCAGTACGATCTTGTGTTCAGCGCGTTCTTTCTTTCTCACGTGCCGCCGGATCTCGTCGACGCGTTTCTCGTGCGCACGTGCAGCGCGGTGCGTCCTGAGGGACACCTGTTCATCGTCGACCAGTGCGACGACCTGCCGAACTATCCGGTCCCCGCCCGAGAAGGGATCTACGAACAACGCGCGCTGCTCGACGGCCGGACGTTCTCGATCGTGAAAGTGTACTACCATCCGGCCGTTCTCGCCGAGCGCGTGAGGACCGTCGGCTTCCAGGCGACGGCGGAGAGGATCCACCCGTTCTTTTGCCTGCGTGGAACGCGGATCGCCCCCTAGCAGCTCGGGTGCCGCGGCCGCGACCGGAGGACGCACGGACAATGAACGGCGGAGCGGGACGCAGCATTGTGGTGAAGGCCTGCTTGAACGGAGGCCGGCGGCGCACGGAGCACAAGGGGGCGCCGGTGACCCCGCGGGAACTGGCGGCGGATGCGCGCGCCGCAGTCGCCGAGGGCGCCGCGGCCCTGCACGTGCACCCACGTGGTCGCGACGAGGCCGAGACGCTGGACGCCTCGGCCTGCGGCGCCGCCGTTGCCGCGATCCGCGAGGCGTGCCCGGGGATCCCGGTCGGGCTGAGCACGGCGGCGTGGATCGCGCCGGATCCCCACGCCCGCCCGGGGCTCATCGAGTCCTGGACCGTGCTTCCCGACTTCGCGTCCGTCAACGTCTCCGAACCCGGCATCGCCGATCTGTGCGCGGCGCTGGCCCGCCGCGGCATCGGGATCGAAGCGGGGCTGTGGTCCGTCGACGACGCCCGGGCGTTCGTGGCAAGCGGCCTGGCGTCACGCTGTCTCCGGGTCCTCGTCGAGGTGCAGCCACAAGACGCCGGGGCAGCCGTTGCGGACGCGGCGGCGATCGACGCCGTCCTCGACACCGCGGGGATCACACTGCCGCGCGTCCACCACGGAGAGGGAGCGGCGACGTGGGCCGTGCTGGATGCCGCGCTCGACCGGGGCCGCGACATCCGCATCGGGCTGGAGGACACGCTGTGGCTCGCAGACGGGCGGCCCGCTCGAGACAACGCAGAGTTGGTCGCCGCGGCAGTGCAGATGGTGCGGACGCACGGGCATCGCCCGGCCCCGCCCCGCTGACGCGCGCCGCCGGCGCCATGCGCCCCCGGTCGGCGGACGAGCGGTGGGGGCCGCCGCACGCCGGGAGGTTAGCGCGGGGAGGGCGTGCTCGACTCCACCCGGCGCATCGCGGACTCAGGATATCTCGCCCCGGCCGCGACCCCCGGCGCGAACAACTCGTCCAGCCGCCTGAGCTCCTCGGCGGTCAGCGCGACGTCGATGGCGGCGATGTTCTCGTCGATGCGGGCGCGCCTGCGGGTGCCGAACAGCGGCACGACATCATCGCCTCGATACAACAGCCACGCGAGCGCCATCTGGCCCGCGGTGACGCCGCGTTTGGCAGCCAGCGCGCGGAGGGCGTCCGCCAGCTCGAGGTTACGGCGGAAGTTGTCGCCCTGGAAGCGCGGGTGCTCCCGGCGACGATCGCTCGGCGCCAGATCCGCGGCCCGGTGCAGTTCACCGGCAAGGAACCCGCGCCCGAGCGGGCTGTAGGCCATGAGCCCAATGCCGAGCGTCCGGTTCGCGGGCAGCACCGCGGCTTCGAGGTCGCGCGTCCACAACGAGTACTCGCTTTGCAGCGACGTGATCGGATGCACCGCGTGCGCCCGTCGAATCGTATCCGGGCCCGCCTCGGAGAGTCCGAGATAGCGCACCTTGCCGGCCGCCACCGACTCCGCCATGGCGCCCACGGAGTCCTCGATCGGCGTGGTCGGATCGACCCGGTGGAGCGAATAGACGTCCACGTGCTCGACGCCGAGCCGTCGCAGGCTGTCGTCGATCGCCCGGCGGATGTACTCCGGACGGCCTCGCCCGAGCTCGGGACCGCCGCCGACCTTGGTCGACAGCACGACCTTGCCGCGTCGGTCGCGAAGCGCCCGGCCGACCAACGTCTCATTGTGGCCGTCCGCGCCGTACGCTTCCGCGGTATCGACGAGGGTGATCCCCATGTCGATCGCATGGTGAATCGTGGCGATCGCCTCGGCCTCGTCGGACGGTCCGTAAATGCCCGACATCGCCATCGTTCCGAGGGCGACCGCCGAAACCGTTGGCCCATGCGCGCCGAGTCTGCGATGCTTCATCGAATCTGCACCTCCCTCACCTTCTGAGCGCCGCCGCATGGCGGAACGGACCCGGCACCACAGCAGCGCGGGACGCCTCACACGTTCGATCCCACGGCATGGATTTCCCCACCGCAGATGCGTTCGCCCGCCGGGCCCGCCGCGGGGGATCGCGCGCAAGACGCGGCGGGTGCCGCCTAGTCGTGCTCGGGCCGATCGGTGGGAAGCGGGAGAGACCGGAGCGGCACGGGCGTGGACTGCACAATCGAGGTCGTCGTCTGCCCGAAGACCAGAAAGCGGTCGAGCACGGTGTCAAGCTGGTCGACCTGCGAGACGTGGACCTTGACCAGGAAGCAGTCCTCGCCGGTGATCCGATGGCACTCCACCACCTCCGGCGTCCGCAGCGCGAGTTCCGCGACTTTCGCCAACTGGCCCGGCGTGGGCCGTATGCGCACATACGCCGTGACCGGCAGGCCGAGGGCGCTCGGAGCAATGTCCATTCTGTAGCCGGCGATGACCCCGGCTTCCTCCAGCCGCCGGACGCGCTCCGTCACGGCCGGCGCCGACATGCGGACGCGCCGCGCCAGCGTGGACATCGCGAGCCGCGGGTGATGCTGCAGCTCTCGCAGCAACCGCACGTTGACCCGGTCAAGCAACGGACTTACCGTTCTTAACGCAGGAGAGCCATGAACATTTCGTTTTCCAGGCATTCTGGCCACCTCGCCAGCATTATAGCATGGACGAGAGGCTCCGCGACTGCAATTATAGTTGCATGAACCTCCGCGTGAGTGGGTTTGTCCCGGGGCGGCCCGTAGGCATCACGGTGACCGGTCTCCCGCCCCAGGCCTTCTTTCTGGTGAGCGCCGTATTTCACTACCTCGGGCCGTCGTTCGCGGTCCTGTTGTTCAGCCGGGTCGACGTTCTGGGGGTGGTCTGGCTCAGGATCGCGAGCGCGGCCGCCGTCTTCGCCATCTGGCGGCGTCCGTGGCGCGTGCTCGCGGAGGTCCGCCCGCGTCAGCGGGTCACGCTCGTCGCGCTCGGGACCGTCCTCGCCACTATGAACACCTGCTTCTACCTCGCCATCAACCGCGTGCCACTCGGGACGGTCGGTGCGATCGAGTTTCTCGGCCCCATTGCGTTGGCGGCGGCGGGGGCGCGCTCCCACCGCAACCTCATCGCGCTCGGGCTCGCGGTCGCCGGCGTGTACTGTCTCACGCACGTGCGGATCGCGGGCGAGTCCGTCGGCTTCGCGCTCACGTTTGCCAACAGCGCACTGTTCGTCCTCTATGTCATCCTCGGCCACCGCGTGGCCCAGGACGGCGGGGCGAGCGGCGTCGATCGGCTTGCCGCGGCGATGCTCATCGCCTTGGTCGTCGTCACGCCGTTCACGATCGCTGCCGCCGCGCCCGCATTTCTCCAGCTCACCCTGCTCGGCGCCGGCGTCGGGGTCGGTATCTGTTCATCCGTCATCCCGTACGTGTGCGACCAGATGGCCATGGCGCGCCTGCCGCGGGCGACGTTCGCGCTCCTGCTCTCGTTGCTCCCGGCCACCGCCACCGTTGTGGGAGTGGTCGTTTTGCACCAGATCCCGACGCCGATCGAGCTTGCGGGAGTGGCGCTGGTCATTGTCGGCGTCGCCGTTCATCGAGAACCCGGAGACTAGCACACCGGCGCCGGGTCCCCGCGCACGGAGGGCCGGCCGCAGCCCCTCCCCGGGGAGCGTCGCCCGCGTCCACGTCCCGACGGACTGGGGGGTATCGTCGCGGTGTCACGGGAGCCGCGAACAGGATAGCCTCCCGCCGGGAGGCCCCGCCGACACCGGGCGCCGATCTGCGAGGCGCGAGCCGCGGCGTCCGTCGCCGGGCCGGGGCGATCGCGCTCACCACCGCACCCAGGCGAGAAAGACCAGCCCCACGGCCGCGATGAACGCCCCGCTCAGGGCTTCGCCGTACTGCTCGACCGGACCAAGATGCACGCGCTCCGCCGCCGCGCTCGAGGACACGCACAGCGCGACATATGTGACCACCGTGGCGAGCGTGAACACCACCGCCATCGCAGCGATCAGGCCGAGCCCGAAACGGCTCGCCGCGAAAAAGGCGGGGATCCCCTCGACCATCGGCGATGAACCGAGGATGAGCAGGAGCGCGCGTCGCGGCGCCGCGCGGTGGTCGTGCTCGTGCGGCGGGGCCGCGAGCGCCGCGGTGCCGTCGGTCGCGTGCCACGTGGCCGCCACCGCGTCGGTGCGGCATCTGGAAGAGAATGTCGGCGCGGTGGGTGTCGTTCTCGAGCGCGACGAAGTCGCAGCCATCGGTCGGGTCGCGTCACCGCGATAAGCGGGGCACCCCGCGCAAGCGATGCGCCCGAGGCGCCGATGCCGCTGTGCCGATGGCCGGCGCGCTTCGCCACCTCGCCGATCGGAAGATGTGCCGTCAGCGCGCCGGTCGAGCTCGCCCGCTCGGTGTTCGCGAGCTCAGCGCGCCCGGGCATCGGGCGAGCGCGTGGCCGCGCTCGCCCTCTTGGTCGCGGCGGAGCTCACCATGCCGATGAGATATCCGAGCGCGACCAGCCCCAGGAACGGCTGGGAAATGACCGAAGGAAGTGACGTACCCCAGACGCGATCCAGTGCGTACGCACCCGGCCCCACGATGCCAACGGCCACCGCGACTGCGAGGTTCACGAGCGGGTATTCAAGTCCGCCGTTCGACGCCCAAAGCTTCGGCCAATGAACCTTCGTGATCGCGATTGCCATCGCCGCGCCGATCCCGATGCTGCCGAGGGGGCTAAAGAGCCCGACCGCGAACAGCACCCCGCCTACCGCCTCCGCGGCCGCACCGAGCAGCGCCCACGCCGAGGCCGGTCGAAATCCGATGGACTCCAGGAACTTGCTCGTGGTCGCGAGCCCGTACCCACCGAACCAACCGAAGAGCTTCTGCGCCCCGTGGCCGGCGACGAGCAGACCCACGACGAGCCGCAGGATGACCAACGCGATGTCCATATTGCGTCCCCCCTCCCCCGCTCCCGTGCGACGGCCGCCGGCGCCGGTCGCCGTTCATCCGCGACGGTTAGATGCCGCCGTGACTGATGCACTTCCAGAGTAATACTTACGGCGTCCTCCACGTCAAGGGAACCCGGGTGTCGCGTGGAGCGGTGAAGCCGCGGGGACCGGCCCGCTGCGTTGGCCGCGCGGGAGCGCGGCTTGTCGCGCGACGCCGTTGGGCGGCGACCCGCGGCCCGAACACCCACGCCAGGACAAACCAGGCCGCGGCCACCAGCACGATGGCGCCCCCGATCGCTACTTACTGGCTCCCGTCAGCGCCGCCTCGAGATTGTCCAGCTGCGAAAGCATCCACTGTTGATAGCTCTTTCCGAGCGGCTCCGTTTCCGAAACGCCGACGACCGGGATTCCAAGCTGCTTGGCCCGCTGCTGCACCTTCGTCGTGATCGGGGTGACCGTTTGGACGTTGTAGAGCAGCACCTTCACCTGGTGCGTCCGCAACTGGTCGTCCATCTGCGCGATCGCCGAGGCGGGTGGTTCGTCGCCCTCCTCGATCGCCCGCTGGAACGCCTCAGGCGTGACCACGTGGAGGTCGAGCGCCTCGGCCATGTACCCAAACACAGGCTCCGTGAACGCGACCGGCGCCCCGTGGTACCGGCTCCGCAGCTCCGCGATCTTGTCGTTCAGAGGGCGTAGCGACCCCTGGAGCAGCCCGAGCGAGTGATGGAACCGCCGGGTATCCGCGGGATCGATCTGATCGAGCGCGTCGGTGACGGCCTGCGCGACCTTGGGTATGGTGCCGGGATCGTACCAGAGGTGGACGTTGTCCCCGCTCTTACGTCCGACGAGGGTGGCAACGACGATCACCTTCCGCGCAGGGTTCGGGGACGCTTTCATCAGACGATACATGAAGTCGTCGTATCCGATCCCGTTCATGACGACGAGGCTCGCCCGCGCGACGGCCGCGCCGTCCCTCGCGCTGGACTCGTACTCGTGCGGGTCGACGTTCGGATCGCTGATAATGCTCGTGATGGACACGTGATCGCCGGCGATCTGCCCGACGATGTCGCCGTAGAAGTTCTCCGCGGCGACGACGGTCGGCCGCGACGCGCTCGGCGCGGCCGTGCCGGATGGCGGCGTGACTCCGAGCGACGCGACCAACAGGACCGCCGCCGCAACGACCACGGTCGTGACTGC
This sequence comes from bacterium, assembly GCA_035295165.1. Lineage (NCBI taxonomy): Bacteria > bacterium. The sequence goes on along the minus strand of DATGJN010000103.1, from coordinate 18,862 downwards.
CAGCTGTGTTCGTCTCATCGCCGATCAGTCTCCTTCCCCGCCGATGTGCGGCGGCGCCCCTGTTGTTGCGAGCGCTCTCGTTTCAGGCGCGTCCCCCTTCAATCTCCGCGGGACACGCCAAGGACGGGTGCTCGCAGATCAGACAACTAACTCCATATGAAAATCATTATCATTTATCTATCACGGCGCGCGGGCGGCTGTCAAGTCGTAGCGCGCGGATCCGTAGAAGTCGATCGCGCCCCGACGCGCTCTCCACGCTCGGCCTCGGTCGAGTTCCTCACGCGAGCGGGGACCGTCGCGACCAACGAGCGGCTCGGCGCTCCCCCAAGCATGGATGGGCGAAGGTGGTACCGGAGCTTCATGTCTCGGGCATCGAGACGAGCCCGTCCTTTTGGCAGGGCGTGCTCAGGGTCGCGGTGGCGTACCAGCGTCCGGCTTGCTTGCCATCTCAATGGGAGTGTTCGTTTTGGCTGTTCGACTTCCAGTGCGCACTCGCACACCGTGGATCGAAAGATGGGGTAGATTCGTACGACGAGTCGGCCCGCGTGCACGCACCGAACCCGGGACGACATGGCCAGGGCGGCTGCGTCCGCGGCAGTCGGATGCCTGCGGGCGGCGGTCGCCGCGCGCGGCGAAGCGCGCGCCGTGTTCGCCTCGGCGCCTTCACAGGTCGAGTTTCTCCATGTGCTCGCGGAAGCACCGGACCTTGATTGGAGTCGTGTGACGGCGTTTCACCTCGATGAGTATCTCGATTTCCCTTCGCATGCTCCCCAGGCTCTCGGCCAGTTCTTGCGGGAGCATCTCTTCGATCGAAGCCGGCCGCGGAAGGTATGGTTTCTCGACGGGAAGGCGCGCGACGCGTCTGCGGAGATTGCGCGCTACGGACGCCTGCTCTGCGAGGCGCCGTTCGATCTGGGCTGCGTCGGCGCGGGCGAAAATGGCCATTTGGCGTTCAACGAGCCCGACAGCACCGACTTCGACGATCCCGCTCTGCCTCGCGTGGTCGCGCTGACTGAAAAGTCGCGGCGGCAGCAGGTGCACGATGGGTGTTTCGATGCGCTGGATGCGGTGCCGACTCGGGCCCTTACGCTCACCGTCCCTGCGATTGTCGCGGCACGCACCATTGTCTGCATCGTTCCCGGTCCCACGAAACGCGAGGCGCTGAGCCGTATGGTGCGAGGCGCCGTATCGGTGACGTGCCCCGCCTCGGTGTTGCAGCGACACGCCGATGCCACGGTGTTCGCCGACATCGAGGCGGCGTCCGCGTTGTGATCGGCAACGCCGACGGTGCCGTGGCGCCTACGGCGTGACGATCGCGTGCGTCGCGAGCGCCGGCGGCCACACAAGCGCCCGCGTGTTCGGGGCCACCCACTCCCACACGACGCTCGCGGCCCTCAGGTTCTCCCCGGCCTGCGGCGACCCTTCGGGAGCAAATGCCAGCCCGCTTCCGTTCGGCAGCGCGCCCATCGGCAGGAGACCCTGGCGTACGGCCGCCGCGACCGCGGCCGGGGACAGGTCGCGCGCATAGGGCAAGACGTCCTGGAACAGCGCGATGCCGCCCGAAAAACCTGACAGCGCCGGCTCCCACAGCGGGTGACCGTATCGCTCCTGGAACTGTTGCCTGGCCCACAGCAGCTGTGCCGACGCCTGTTTCGTCAGCGCCCGCGTGGGCAGCAGGTCCCCGGTCTTATCCGAGGAGAACACGCCGACGGCATCCGCCCCGAGGCGTTCCCCGAACTCCGGCATGATGTACGCGGAACATCCTCCAATGTTGACGGCGAGCGGGACGTGGGCGGTGAGCACCGCCTGACGCAGCGCCACTGCGTTCTCCATGTAAGCGGCGACGATCAGGACATCCGTATGCGCGGCCGCGATCTTGTTCGCGAGCGCCGCGTAGTCAGCGTGCCACGGATCGTACGGGAGCGTCGCCGCGAGCGGCAGGTTGAGCCGGTGGATCTCGGCGATCTCTCCTTGGGCTTCCGCCCGTCCGAACCCGTCGTTGACGTAGGCGACGGTGTACCGGAGCGGACCGGCGCGCCGCAGCCGCGGGCCAAGCTGGTTGCGCACGAAATCCACTGCCTGCCGTCCCAGCAGCGCACCACTCGGCGCCACCCGGAAGAAGTGGGTGCCGGGAGCCGCCGCGCTCCCGATCTCGCCCACGGCTCCAGTTTCCCAGTACACGAGCCCCAAACGGGCCGCGGTCTCCGCGGCGGGCCGGGCAATCACGCTGCCGTAGGTCCCGACGATCGTCGTGATCCCGCCCTCCGCGAGCTGCTGGACCGCCCCTGCGGCCGCGTCGACGGAGTTCGCGGATGCGAGCCGAACGTGGACCGCGCGTCCCCGGATGCCGCCGTGTTCGTTCACGTACGCGGCGGCCAGGAGCAGCCCGTGATATTCGTCGATGCCGGCGCCGACCGCGCCCTGCGGTCCCCCGGTCGGGTAGACCGCCCCGATCGCGATCGCAGGTTCCTGCCCCTCGACGGCGGTTCCGGCGAGCAAGATCGTGAGCACGGCGGTCATGAGAACATGTCGCATGCGTCTCACCTCGGTCGTTGCCCATGTTTGACAGCGTACCGGCATCTCCCTGTTCGACACGGCGCACGCGGCAGGCAGGATTCTCCCCGCGGCGTGGGCGCACTATATAGGCAGGGATGATGTGAGGCCATGCGGAGAGCGCGATGCGGCACGCGACAGCCATCACCGGCTTGATCGGGATCCTCCTGTTGTGCGCGGGGTGCGGACCGCGCGCTCAAACAGCGACCACGCCCTCTCTGGCAGCACCGCGGCCGAGCTCCACGGCCGTGCTGGCGATCCTGTATCCGGAGCCCGGCGCGGTCGTCTCCGGCACGAAGGTGGACGTCCGCCTCTCGCTGGAGGGCGCGCAGGTGGTGCCGCAGACCACGACCCACCTCAGCCCGGATAAAGGACACATCCACCTGTCGATCGACGGGAAGGTGATCTCGATGGTCTACGGCCTCGATCAGGTCGTCGACGTCTCCCCGGGACTGCACATCCTCACCGCGGAGTTCGTCGCTCAAGATCACTTCCCGTTCCGACCGCGCGTGGTGAAAACGTTGACGTTCACGGTCAAGTGAGCGCCGTGCGGACCTGGCAGGCGGTGCTCGTCGGGATTCTCGGGTGCGTCGCGCTGGCGGCGCGCGCGGCCGCCGTGCGCGGCGCGCCGCTCGTCGACCTCGCGATCGGGATCGTCGGGGTGACCGCCGCCGTGCCCGCGACGACGGACCGCCCGTCCGCGTGGCCGCGCTGGGCGGCCGCTGTGGCGCTCGGGGTGGCGACGCTTGCGGCGGGACGGGTGCTGATGCCCGTGCACCCGCCGCACCTCCGCTTCTCCGCGTGGGGGGTCGCTGTGCTCATGGTCGCGTCCGTGGCCGAGGAGGCCTTCTTCCGACGGTGGCTTTACGGGTGGCTGGCGACCGGCGGACTGACGCTCGCGCTCGTCGGGACGGCCGTGGCGTTTGCCGCCGTGCATGTCCCGGCGTACGGCGTTCGGGCACTTCCGATCGACTTCGCCGCGGGCCTGCTCTTCGGTTGGCAGCGCGCGGCAACCGGCGGGTGGACGGCCCCCGCCGTCACCCACATGGCGGCGAATCTGCTGCAGGTAGGGTGACACGCGTGCGCGCGATCGCGTGGGCCAGCCGTCGGCGCGCTCGCGTCGGGCCCGGATGGGGCACCGCCGCGGCCGTGCTTTATCTTGTCGTATCCGGCATGCTCGGAACGCCCCCGTCTCGGCTGCTGTACGATGGGCTCGTCCCGCTGCCGCCGTATCAGTGGGTGCATCCGCCGGGAGGCGGAAGCAGCAGCCCGCCGCGCGGCGCGACCGGGATCGTTGCATTTACTGGTGGCGCGTCCGGCGCCGCCGAGGTTTCCACCGATGACCTGCAGGCGACCATCACGTTCTCGCAGGGCGCCGTCGCGTCTCGGCCCGGGGAGACGTCCGCAAAAGTCACGATCACGCCGCTCGACGCCGCCACCGTGGCCCCCGCGCCGAACGGGCGCCACTTTGACAGCAACGGGTACCGGTTTGAGGTCTTGTACGCGACCTCGGGGACGCCCGCGGAACTGGCCAAACCCGTGGACGTCGCGCTGACGTACGCGACCCATGCCACCGTGATCCTCCGGGCGCAGGACCAGGAGAAGACGTGGACGGTCCTCCACGGTCCCGCGTTCCCTGCGAGCCAGCAAATCGTCGTGCACACCGACCAGTTGGGAACGTTCGTCGCGTCGCCGTGACGAACCGGAGGCCTCGGGCCCCGGACGCCGGCCGCGATCGCGCGGCCTGCAGCGGCTCGCCCCTTGATCGCAGGAGCGCAGGCCCGCACCGAGGTGAACGACGGCGGGGTTTCTGGATCGGCGTCACCGCGGGCGTCTTCTACCTGATCACACTGGCGCTGGGGTGGCCGCAGCCGGGCATGTTGCTGTACGACGGTCCCGCCCCGCTTCCGCCATATCGATGGGTCTTGCCCCCGCGAGATGTGGCTGCCGGGAATCAGCGTGCGGCGTCCGGGGCCGCGGCCGTCACCATCGGCGTACTCGAATCGATGCCGGGCGACGCATCCACGGAGGATGAGCAGGCGGTCATCTCGTTTGCCGAGGGCACCTTCGCCAAACGCTCCCACGAATCCGCGGTCAGGGTACGGCTGACGCCGATCGATCCTCTGACCGTCGCTCCCCCTCCGAAGGGTTTCCGATTCGACGGCAACGCGTACCGCATCGTGGCATCCTACGCGGCGTCGGGAAGCCAGGCGGGCTTGACCAAACGCGCGATGGTTGTGCTGCGCTACCCTGTGCACGCGACCGTCATGCTTCGATCCTCCCGCGACGCATGGACGAGCCTGCCGACCACCCGATTCGGGGAGAGCCAGCAGGTCGCCGCCAACACGGACCAGCTCGGCATCTTTGTGGCGGCGGCCCCTGCCGGCATCGCCGCCCTATCGCCGGGGCCGTGGGTGCCGGCGATCGCCGCGGCTGGCGCGCTTGCGCTGGCCGTCGCGCTTGCGCGGCTCAGGCGCCGCCGAACAGCGCGCTCGTGATGTCCGTGTCGGGGTCTTGGCAGGACCTTCGCCGCCCGCGCGCGCAGATTATGCGCATGACCCCCGGGCCTCCGACGATCCTCCGCCGGGCCGGCGCCGCGGACGCGAGCGCAATCGCGGAGCTGTATCTCGCCTCGCGGCGAGACGCGCTGCCGTATCTCCGCAACGCCCACACGGACCCGGAGATTCGGGAGTGGGTGCCTGCGGTCATGATGAAACGCGCGGACGTGTGGGTGGCCGAGATCGGGGGCACAGTGGTCGGCTTTCTCTCGCTGGCCGGCGACTATGTCGACCACCTCTACCTCCTGCCCGGATTCTACGGACGCGGGATCGGGAGCCTGTTACTCGACAAGGCCAAGGAATTGAGCCCCGGCCGGCTCCGGCTGTTTACGTTCCAGCGAAACACGCGCGCGAGGGCATTCTACGAGGCGCGAGGCTTCGTGGCCATCGAGTTCACCGACGGGTCGCAGAACGAGGAGCGCGAGCCCGACGCGCTCTACGAATGGCGGGGGTCGGGCGCATGAGACCGCGACGCCTGGCCGGGATGGCGGGCATCGGCGTCGACCGGGTGGGCAGCCTCGCCGATGCCCTGGCCGACCGGTCCATTCTCCGATTCGAGAATCTCGACACCGATCTCCGACCCCATCCGCGTGTCGTCGACGCGACCCGGCGCGCGCTCACCGAGGACCGCAACAACAGCTACCTGCCGTTCGTCGGCCAGACCCGGCTGCGCGAGGCCGCGGCCGCGCACGTGTCCCGGCTCTCCGGCGTCCCCTACTCCGGTGCCCGCAACGTCATCATCTCGGCCGGGGGCCTGTCCGGGATTCTCAACGTCCTGTTGACGGTGGTCGACACCGACGACGAGGTTGTGTTGACGGACCCGACCTACGTCGGTCTGATCAACCGCGTCCGGCTCGCCGGCGGCGTCCCGCGCCTCGCGCCGTTCACGCAAGCGCGCGGTGAATGGCGTCTCGACCGCGATGCGCTGCGGAGAGCCGTGACCCCGAAGACGCGGGCGCTGCTCCTGATGAGCCCGTCGATGCCGTCGGGCGGTGTACTGCGGCGCGGGGATTGGGAGGTTGCGGTCGAACTCGCGCGCGAGCGCGATCTGTGGCTGATCTACGACGCGGCGATGGAGCGCATCCTCTACGACGGCCGGCCGTATATCCACCCGGCGTCCCTGCCCGGCGCGGCCGACCGCGTCATCACGGTCGGCGCAGCGTCCAAGGAGCTCCGTATGATCGGCTGGCGGGTCGGCTGGATCGTTGCACCGGAGCGCCTGCTCCCGGACCTCGCCCTTGTGTCGATGGGCAATGTGGTCGTCCCCGTCGGGATCGCGCAGGAGGCGGCCGCCGTCGCGCTCGAGCTCGGCGACTCAGACGTCCAGGCGGCCGTGGCCGAGTGGGGCCGCCGCCGCGATGCCCTGCTCGGCGAACTCGCGGGCCTGCCCGCGGTCACGCCGGGGGGCGGCTGGTCGATGCTCCTCGACGGCACGCCGCTCGGCCTGACCGGGGCGGAGATGTCGCGGCGTCTCCTCGAGCACGCCGGCGTGGCCGCGACGCCGATGGACGGCTGGGGAGAGACGAACGGCGGGCAGCACCTGCGCTTTGTCTTCGCCAACGAGCCGGCCGAGCGAATCCGGGGCGTCGGCGCGCGAATCAAAGCGGCGCTGGGGGTCTGACGGGCGGCAGACCGGAGACGCCGCCGGCGCTCACTGGCCGAGGTACGCCCGCCGGACCTCGGGGTTCGCCTGCAGATCGGCCGCGGCGCCTTCCAGGACCACCGCGCCCGTCTCCAGCACGTAGCCGCGCTGGGCGGTCTCGAGTGCCATCACGGCGTTCTGCTCGACGAGAAGGATCGTGGTGCCCTCGCGATTGATGCCGCGGATCGCCTCGAAGATCTGCTCGACGAGCACGGGCGCCAGCCCCATCGACGGCTCATCGAGCAGCAGAATCCGGGGACGGGCCATGAGCGCGCGTCCGATCGCCAGCATCTGCTGCTCGCCCCCCGACAGCGTCCCGGCGAGCTGGGTGGCCCGCTCCTTGAGCCTCGGGAACAGGGCGAACGCGTGCGCGACGCCGTCGCGGATGTCGTCCGCCGACGGCCGGGTGAACGCGCCGAGTTCCAGGTTCTCCAGCACCGAGAGCCTGCCGAAGATCCGGCGACCCTCGGGCACCTGCACGACGCCCCGCGTCACGATCTCGTGGGGCGGGACGACCGTGAGGTCCTCCCCGTCGAGCCGCACGGCACCCCGGTGCGGACGCAGCAGGCCGCTGATGGTGTTCAGCGTCGTGCTCTTGCCGGCGCCGTTGGCGCCGATCAGCGTGACGATCTCCCGCTCGCAGACCTCGAGCGACACGCCGCGCAGCGCCTGGATCGCGCCGTAGGAAACGTGCAGGGCGTCAAGTTCAAGAAGCGCCATGGGTGTGCGGCGCGGGGCCGCCGGCCTGGGTTCTGCGCGCGCCGAGGTAGGCCTCGATGACGCGCGGGTCGCGCTGGATCTCCGCCGGCGTGCCCTCCGCGATCTTGACGCCGTGGTCCAGGACCGTGACGCGGTCCGAGATCCCCATGACCACGCGCATCTGATGCTCGATCAACACGATGGTGATGCCGAGGTCGTCCCGCAGCTCACGGATGAAGGCCATCGTGTCGAGGGCCTCACGCGGGCTCATCCCGGCCGCCGGCTCGTCGAGCAACAGCAAGGCCGGCCGCGAGGCCAGCGCGCGCGCGATCTCCAGCCGGCGCTGCGCGCCGTACGGCAGGTGCCGGGCGAGACGCCCCCGGTGGGCGTCGAGGCCCACGAACCGCAGCAACCGGCGGGCTTCGTCGAGGACGCGCGCTTCCTCCTGTCGTGCGCCCGCCGTGTTGAAGATCGTGCCCACCCACGCGGCGGCGACGTGGATGTGATGTCCGACGCGGACGTTGTCGAGCACGCTCATGTTGGCGAACAGCCGGATGTTCTGATACGTCCGCGCGATCCCGAGGCGGGCGATGTCGTCCGGTGACAGCCCGTCGATGCGCTCGCCCCGTAAGGTCACGTGGCCCTCGTCGGGCCGGTAGAACCCCGTCAGGCAGTTGAACACGGTCGTCTTCCCTGCGCCGTTCGGGCCGATCACGCTGTGAATCGCCCGCTCGGCCACGTCCAGCACGAGATCCGAGACGGCGACGAGCCCGCCGAACCGCTTCGTCACGTGGTCCACGACCAGGACGCCCATTGCCGGAACTTCAGCCCTCCACCGAGCCGGTGCCGGCGACGGAGACGGCCGGCCTCGGTGCGGGGGGCGACGCATCCTCTCCGGCGTGCAGTTCTCGGCGTTGCGCGGCGGCCGGCAACAGCCCCTCCGGACGGAACAACATCATCGCGACGAGCACGATGCCGTAGACCAGAAACCGGTAGTCGCCAAACTCCCGGAGCAGCTCGGGCAGGCCGACGAGCACCAGCGCTCCGACGACGACGCCCCACAGGCTGCCCAACCCACCGAGGATGATCAGGACGAGCACGTTGATGGAGATCAACAGCGAGAAGCTCTGCGGGAACACCGATCCGACGAGCACGGCAAAGATCGCCCCGCCGACGCCGCCCATCGCACCCCCGAGCCCGTACGCAAGCAGCTTCGTGGTGACGAGGTTGATGCCGATCGCCTGCGCCACGTCCTCGTCCTCGCGAATCGCCATCCAGGCGCGGCCGAGCGGGGAATCTTGCAGCCGCGACGCCACGTACGCGATCAGCCCCGACGCCACGAGCGTCAGATAGTAGAGTTCGCGCGGCCCCGACAACTCCCACCCGCCGATGCGCGGCTTGGGAATCAACAGCACGCCGAACGATCCGCCGAGCCACGGCCGGAGCGCGTCGGAGAGTACCAGCAGCCGGACAATCTCCCCGAGCCCCAGCGTGGCGATGGCAAGGTAGTCCCCCCGAACGCGCAGCACGGGGATCCCAAACAGCACGCCCGCGACGAGCGAGACGCCCATCGCCACCGGGACGGCCGCCCAGAACGACCAGTGCGCGATCCCGTACTCGCCGCGCGACGTCAAGAGCGCCATCGTGTACGCGCCGATCGCGAAGAACGCCACGAACCCGAGATCGAGCAGCCCGGCGAAGCCGACCTCCAGGTTCAATCCGAGCCCCATGAGCGTGTAGAGACCGACCAGCACCATCACCTGAGCGACGAACGGACCGCCCGCAATCGGCACCACCAGCAGGAGCGCCAGCGCCACCGTCCAGCGCAGAACTTGCAGCCCGCGCCGGCCCGACGGGCTGAGCGACGCCGCCCCGCGCTGGAGCGCGTCCCCGTAGCGGGCGCGCGCGGCGACGGCGGCCCACGTCAGCCCGCAGATCGCCGCCGCGCCCCCGGCCGAGGGCCCGTCCGTCGTGAAGAGCGCCCCGCGGAGCATCGTCACAACCGCGGGCCCCTGCAGCAGCAGCTGCAGCAAATCCTGAAAGACCCCGACGATGAGCACGGCCACGAGACCCGTGAGGAACACGCGCCGCGCGCGCGCGGACATCGCGGCCAGCGCACTCCCGCCGGCCCCCGCCGCGGCGCCGAGCAGCAGCAGGAGCGCCACGCCCTCCTGCAGCGATCGGCCGAACGCGAGGAGCTCGTAGAGCGTCGGGGACGCGTTGATGAACATCGTTCGCAAGTTCACGGCGGCGCCGGCCAAGAGCAGCACGGCGAGCGAGGCGCCCACCACCACGCCCGCGCCGGGTCCGGCCAGCGGCCCCGGCTTCTGTCCGCGCCGGGCGGGCGCCGACGCGGCGACGTAGCCCGCGCCCACGCCGACCGCGAGCAGCACGACGTGGCCCAGGCTGACCACGTCCGCGACCACCCAGCGGCGGCTGAACGTCTCGATGATGCCGACCAGGCACAGATAGACGGCCGCCCCGCCGAAGATGACGCCGATGGTCGGCGCGCTACGCCCGCTTGCTCGCAAGACGCTCGCCCAGGATGCCCTGCGGCCTGAAGATGAGCATGACCAGCAGCATGGTGAAGCCGATCACGTCCCGCAGCTGATACGGTGCCGGGACCCCGAGCCCGTCGAGGAACAGCGCCGGTCCAACCGACTCGACGACGCCCAGGAACAGCCCGCCGAGCATCGCGCCCGGGACGTTGCCGATCCCGCCGAGCACCGCTGCGGTGAACGCCTTGATCCCCGGCACGAACCCCATGAAGAAGTGCACCTGCTTGAAGGTGAGGGCGTAGAGGATGCCCGCGGCCCCGGCCATCGCGCCGCCGAGGGCGAACGTGAACACGATGATGCGATCGACGTCGATCCCCATCAGCGCCGCGGCGTCCCGGTCCTCCGCGACGGCGCGCATCGCCTTGCCGGTCCGCGTCCGCATGACGATCCAGTACAGCAGGAGCATCATCGCGACCGCCGCCGCCAGCACGAGCGCCTGCGTGCGGGGGAAGGCGATCCCGCCGAGCGAGAGGTTCCCGGACAGCGCGGCGATGTCGGGGTAGGACTGCACGCCGGCCCCGTAGAGACTCCGGAAGGAATACTGGAGAAAGAACGACGCACCGATCGCGGTGATCAAGGGCACGAGCCTCGGCGCCCGCCGTAGCGGGCGGTACGCGATCCGCTCGAGCGCCACGGCGATCGCGGTCGAGGTCGCGACCGAGACGGCGAGGATGAGCAGGAGCCCGCTCAGCAGATGCCGCGCGAGAAAGCCGGACGTACCGAGCGGCGCCGCGACATAGTACGCGGTGTAGGCGCCCGCCATGAACACGTCGCCGTGGGCGAAGTTGATCATGTTGAGTACGCCGTACACCATCGTGTAGCCGAGGGCGATGAGCGCGTAGATCCCGCCCTGCGCGAGGCCGAACCCGACGAAATCCAACCACTGCGACGCGGAGTACCGTCCGGCGAGCAGCGTGGCGATCGAGCCCCAAACGACCGTGACGATGATGGCCGCCCGGAACACCCAGAGGAGTAGGTCGATCACGGATAGGTGCCGGCCGAATCCGCGGCGCATAGCCCCCCCTCTCCGTCCGAGAAACGGCTCGGGGGGTGAGTCACCGGCGCGGTTCGACCGGTGCTCACCCCCCGTGACTCAGGCCGGTACGAAAATCCCGTTCCGCTACTTCATGGGGTAGACTTTCTTCGGATCCGTGCCCGGCACGAAGTTCGCCGGGTCGGCCGCGACCGACTGGTAGACCGCGATGTGCGGGTCCGCACAGTCGCCGTACTGGTTGCACGTGATCGTACCCGTCAGGCCCTTAAACCCCTTCGTGGCGAACAGCGCGTCGCGGAGCGCCTTCCGCCCGATGTACAGGGTGCCGCCCTGGTTCTTCGCCACTTTCTTGATCGCGGCGAAGATGATGTTCGCGGCATCATACGAATGCGGGTGGAACGCCGCGGTCGGCTTCTCGCCGTACTTCTTCAGGTACTTCGGCAGGAACACCGAGGAATAAGCGGGGCCCAGCGTCTGCGGGGTCAGGTCGGGGCTGCTCCAATACATCCCCTTCGCCGATGCCCCGGCGGCCTTGAGGAAGTCCGGCGTGAACAGGCCGTCCGCGCCGAACAGCGTCACGTTCGCGAGACCCGCGACTTCCTTGGCCTGCCTCGTGATCAACCCGCCCTCGGCCACGAAGATCGGATAGAAGATCATGTCCGGTTTGCCGGTGGCGATGCGCGTCAGCACGGGCTTCATATCGGTGTCGCCGACCGAGATGGCTTCCTGCGACGTGATCGTGCCGCCCATCCTCTTGAAGTTGTCCGCGAACGCGTTCGCCAGCCCCAGGGCGTACGGGCTGCCGTCGTGGATCGTCGCCGCACGGGTCTTCTTCAGCACCTGTCGCGCGAACGTGGCGGCGACTTCGCCCTGGGTCTTATCGTTGTGGGCGGTCCGCAGGAACCCGTTCAGGTCAGGGCCGCGGTTGGCCGCCGTCAGGAGCGGGGCTGTGGCCGACGGGGACACGTCGACGATTCCGGCCTTCCAGAGGATCGGCGCGCCCGGCACGGTCGCGCTCGAGCAGCTGCCGCCGATCGCGGCCACGACGTTCGGATCGGCCGCGATCTTCTGGGCGGCCGTCTGTCCGCCTTCGGCGGCACACCCGTCGTCGTTGGCCTCCAGCTTGATCGGGTGGCCGAGGAGCTTGCCCCCCTGGTCATCGATCGCGATCTCGACCCCCCGCTGGCTGTCCGTCCCCAGCGCGGCGTTCGGCCCCGACGTCACGAGCCATGTGGCGATGACGACCGGCTGTCCCGGACCGATCTGGACGACGCCCATCGCGTCAGTCACCGGTCCAACGGTAGCCGCGGGTACGGGCGCGGTGAACGCGACCATCCCGAGGAGACCACAGAGCACGAGCGTAACCAGCAGGTTGCGTTTGCGCATGCCGTCCACTCCTCCCCCCACACCAGGTGACGTCCGGCCCTAAGCACCGGGGCTACTTGGTCCTAAGCTGTTCGGGTCTTTGCAGGAAGAGACCTCCTTGCGGGGGGATCGGTCGCGGTCCCGGGCTACGTAGCAGGATGGACGCCCGGAGCCAATGAATCCGAGCGGAGAGCCGGTGATGCTGACGGCGGCTGCGGCTGCGCGGGCGCGCCGGGTGGAGGTCGGAACATGGATCGGCGCGGGGGCGACGCCGTGGACACGACGGCGGACGGAGCGCGAATCGCGTTCGTCTTCGATCTCGACGGCACGCTCGTGGACAGCGTGTACCATCACGCGACCGTGTGGCACGCCGCGCTCGAAGGGGCCGGCATCGAACTCTCCGTGTGGCGCATTCATCGCCGGATCGGCATGAGCGGCGGGCTGTTTGTGAACGCGCTCGCGCGCGAACTCGGTCACAGACTCACGCCGGCGCAAATCCGCGACATCCAGGACAATCACGAGCGGGCGTATGCGGCCCTGGCCGACCGCGTACGCCCTCTGCCCGGGGCCCGGGAGCTGCTCAGGACCCTGACGCGCGACGGCGTGCCGTGGTCCATCGCCACGAGCGGACGCCTGGCCACGGCGCACCCGGCGGTGCGAACCTTGGGCATTCCGGACGACGTCCCGGTCGTGACGCGCGACGACGTCTCGCGGGCGAAACCGGATCCGGATCTGTTCTTGTTCGCGGCGCGACGGCTCCGCACGCCAATCGAGGACTGCCTGGTGGTGGGGGACAGCGTGTGGGACATGCTCGCCGCGCGACGCGCTCGCGCGCTGGGGATCGGGCTGCTGTCTGGGGGCTACGGGCGCGAGGAGCTGGAGCGGGCCGGCGCGTATCGGGTCTACGAGGACCCCGCGGATCTCCTCCGACATCTCGACGAAGTGGGGGTGCGTCCACCCGGAGCCGAGCAATCGTGAGAGAGGAGACGCCGATGGAGGAACAGGAGCACGAGATCTTTCACCGCATCAACGATTTGGCGCACGAGGAACACAAGCTGTGGGACAAGGAGTCTCAGGGCGACGCGAGCGACGCTGACCGCGCTCGCCTCGCACGCATCCAGACGACGCTCGAACGGTGCTGGGAGGTGCTGCGCGAGCGCAAGGCCCGGGAACAACAGCGCCGTCCCGGGCGACAACCGGGCTGATCAACGACGCCTTAGCAAACGCGCGATCAGGCGCCGTCCGACTGCGCGGGGGCCGGCATCCAGCGGTTCGCCCACCGCTGCATCTCCTCGACCACCTTCTCCAGCTCGCGCCCTTTCTCGGTCAGCTCGTATTCGATCCGAACCGGGGTCTCCGCATAGACGCGGCGCCGGATAACCTCCGCCGCTTCCAGTTCCTTTAGCCGCTCGGACAACACCCGATCGTGCATCCCCGGTACGGCATCCAAGAGGGACGAGAACCGCCGGGGGCCATCCATCAAGGCGCGGATGATCCCGCCGGTCCAGCGCTTGCCCACCAGTTCGATCGCCCTGCGATACCTGGGACAAATATGAGCGCCGCCCTCCATAAATAGCCTCCCCTCTTCCCCCTTGAGGGTTTGCGAGCCCCTATCCTTTCTCAATTTTCCGTCCGCGTTCCTTACCAACATGTTACATACTATCATAATACAAGCCACTTGACAATAGTAAGTTATGGTGATAGAGTCACTAGCGTTAGGGAAGCGGCTACAACTACAGAAGCGGTCGGGTGCGAATGCCCGGGCCGCAGGGAAAGGAGGAACCACCGATGCGTCAGGTCCTCGCAATGCTCGCCCTTGGGGCCGTAGTGGGGCTGGCACCGGTTGCCGCGCTGGCGGACGACAACTCGCAGGGCAATCTCCCGACGACCCTGTCGAGCTCGAATGTCGACGTGACAAGCACCGACAACGGAAACGGCGCCCAGCAGCTCGATCCGTCAGACGGCGTACCCGCGTACCTGCAGGCGCCCGTGTACTTGCAGAACAACCAGTAACGCCAGTTGGAGCGCGACGGCCGAGCGGGCATCGTTCGCCCGCCGCGTCCCCGCTGAGATTCCGGCAAGAACCATAAGGGAGGCAGTCGTTATGCAGCGAGTTCTCGCAATGCTCAGCCTGGGAGCGCTCCTGGCCCTGGCGCCGGCCGCCGCGATGGCGGACGACAACACGCAGGGCTCTTCCCACCCGGTCACCTCGACGCCCGATGTCACGATGAACACTAGCGCCGACGAGACCCCGCAGCTCAACACGACCAACAACATCCCCGTCTACCTGCAGCAGAACCAGCAGAGCCAGTAGGGGGTGGAGGCGCGTCGGCCGGAGGGACGCCCCTCCGGCCGGCGTGCTTTTTGGTCGGGACGGCACCACCGCACTAGTAAGGAGGGGTGGACAATGCGTCGCATCGCCGCCGTCTTCACGCTCGGCGCGGTTCTGGCGCTGAGCCCCGCCGCCACAACGGCGCACGCCGGCACGCAGATTTACCCGGAGCCCGTGCCGGTGCCGGTACAGCCGGTCAATCTGGTGCCCGACGACTCCAACACCGCCGTCGCGAGTCCGGAGGTCGGCGCGTCGGCTACCGTCGACGCCTCCGTGGCGGCAGGAAGCACGTCTCGGTAGCGGGACTCGGCGTTTCGCAGCGCGGCCGGGCGAGAACCCTCGTCCGGCCGCGCCTCGTTGTTGCCGTCGTTCCAACCGCTCGCCCGATCGGCTTCACCACACCGCATCCCGCCCGCGCGCCGTCGCCCCGAGAAGATTTCCGCTGCGGGCGGCGAAATGCCGAAGGAAAGGCGGGCTCGCCCGCGACCCGAGGAGGTGCGGTGTGAAACGGCGTGAGCTCTTGGGACGGGCACTTGGGGGCGCGGGGCTGGTTGCGCTCGAGGGGTGGCGAGGCGCCGCGAGGGTCGCGGCGGCCCAGGCGGGCCGGCGCGGCGGCACGCTGACGTGGGCCTACACCACGATCCCGTTGCGGCTCGACCCCATGTGGACGCAGGCGCGAACGGACAGCACGACGATCTCGAACATCGCCCAGGGCCTCGTGCGGGCGAACGCGAATGCGACCGCCGTCGAACCCGCGCTCGCCGAGCGGTGGACGGTGAGCGGGAACGGCCTCACTTACACGTTCTACCTGCGGCAGGCCCGCTTCCACAACGGGAAGCCCGTGACCGCGGACGACGTCATCGCCTCCCTCGAGCGCTCCCGCGCGTACGGCGTCTACAAGTGGAGCCTCGCGGACGTCAAGACGTTTGCCAAGCTGAACGACACGACGGTCGCGATCGTAATGAACTCGCCGGTGGCCAGCATCCTCGCGCGGCTCGCCATGATCTCCAACGCCATCTTCCCAAAGGACGAGGTCGAGGCGATCGGGCAAAAGGAGTTTACGAAACCGATCGGCACGGGACCGTTCATGGTCCGAGACTGGGTGCCGAACGACCATCTGACCCTGGACGCCAACCCGCACTACTGGGAGATGGCACCGGACGGCAAGCCGTACCCCTACCTCGATCAGGTGATCATCAAACAGGTCGCCGAGGACACGACGAGAGTCCTCCAGATCCAGGCCGGCGATCTGAACGGCTCCGAGGCGATCCCCTTCAGCCAGATCGCTGCGCTCAAGCGCGACCCGCGCGGACAGCTCCTGCCGCTCCCGCAGCAACAAGTGTATTTTATGGTCGTTCAGACGACACGTCCCCCGTTCGACGACGTCAAGGTCCGCCAGGCGATGAGCCTGGCGTTGGACCGCAAGGTGTTCGTGGACCGTGCGACCGGCGGGCTGGCGACGTCGGCGAACTCGTTCATGCCGAAAAGCGGCCTCTACTGGAACGCGCGCGCCAGCCTGCCCTACGACTTGACGAAAGCGAAGCAGCTCGTCAAGGAGTCAAAGTATCCCACGGGGCGCAGCGGCATCACGCTGCAGCTGCCGAGCGGCAGCCAGATCGGCCGCGACAACGCGGTCCTCGCCCAGCAGATGTGGGGGGAGATCGGCCTCCAGGTGCAGATCCAGGAGGTCGACGGCTCGGCGCTGTCGGCCGCGTGGTACAAGAGCAGCTATGATCTGATCTCGGGCTACCAGTGGACGAACGGGATGATGGACCCCGACCAGCTCGTGCAGTTCTTCTTCATCGATCCCAAGATGAACACGGGCTACCAGCCGAGCGACCGCGCGGTGCAGATGGTGAAGGCGGCAGCCGAGGAGCTTGACCCCAAGAAGCGGGCGCAGTTGTACTATGAGATCCAGAATATCTACAACACCGACGTCGGCGGCACGATCCCGCTGTACTATACGCCATCGGTGAACTATCTCACGCCCAACGTCAAGGGGTTCTTCCGGACGCCGCTCGGGGTGCCGATGTACTGGACGACCTGGCTCAACAAGTAACGCGCGGACGCCGCGGGCATCCGGGAGACGTCGATGAACCGCCGCGGGTACATCGTCGGCCGGCTCGGGCAGATGGCGGTCACCTTCGCCGTCCTGGCTGTGCTCATCTTCTACATGATCCGGCTCATCCCGGGCGACCCGGCGATCACGATGCTGGGGATCCAGGCCACGCCGGACTCGGTCCAGGAGCTGCGGCACCACCTCGGATTGGACCGCCCGGTGCCGGTGCAGTTCTGGATCTTCGTCGCCGGTCTCGCCCACGGCGACCTCGGCCAGTCGGTCCTCGTGCGGGCACCGGTGCTGGATCTCGTCCGCCAGCGGCTGCCGCTCACGCTGTTCTTGGTGACCTACGCGATGATTCTGGCCACGCTCGTCACCGTGCCGCTCGGCACCGTCGCGGCGCTGCGCAAGAACAGCGCCGTGGACCAAGCGATCCGGGGGTTCTCGGTGTTCTGGATCTCGACCCCGAGCTTCTGGGTGGGCATCCTGATGCTCATCCTGTTCGGGGTCAGGCTGGGGTGGTTCCCGGTCGGCGGCGGCGGGCAGACCTTCACGGGACACGTGTACTACCTGTTCCTGCCCGCGCTGACCATGGGGCTCGGCGTGTCGGCCGTGCTCACCCGAAACCTGCGCGACGCAATCCTCTCGACGCTGACCGCCGAGCACGTCGTGGTGGCGCGCGCGAAGGGGTTGCCGGGCCGGCGCGTGGTGATCCGTCACGTGCTGCGCAACGCGATCATCTCGACGATCACCCTGCTCGGGCTGTACATCGGCTTCCTCGTCGGCGGATCGGTCATCATCGAGTCGGTGTTCGCGCTGCCGGGGATGGGAAGCGAGATGGTGTCCGCGATCCTCGGACGCGACTACCAGGTCGTGCAGGGCTTTACGCTCGTGTACGCGGTGTTGGTGTCGGTCGTCTATCTGTTGACCGACATCACCTACGCCCTGATCGATCCCCGTATCGCGCTGTGACGGAGCGGGACCACGCATGAGCGCGACGGCCGGTCGTGAGATGACGCAGGCGGCGTCGGCCTCGCCGCGGCGCCGGTCGCTCGTCTGGGTCTGGCTGCGAAACCCCTCGCTCGTGGTGGGGATCGTGATCATCGCCGCGGTCGTGACGGCCGCCGTGGTCGCCCCTGCGATCGCGCCCTACAATCCGATCCGGCAGAACTACGCCGCGGCCGTGCAACCGCCGAGCGCCGCGCACCCGCTCGGCACCGACAAGTTCGGACGGGATCAGCTGTCGCGGATCCTCTACGGCACGCGCATCGACCTGAGCGTCGGCTTTCTCTGCACGCTGCTGCCGCTGGTCATCGGCATCGGGGTGGGGGCGGCGTCGGGCTACTACGGGGGCGTGATCGACGCGATCTTCATGCGGGTCATCGACATCCAGGTGGCGTTCCCCTTCTACGTCCTGTTGATCGCGATCGTCGCGATCCTCGGGCCCGGCCTCATCAACATGTACTACGCGCTGATCCTCGTGGGGTGGGTCGCGTTCGCGCGGTTGATCCGCGGAGAAATCCTGATTGCGAAGCAGCTCGAATACGCGCTCGCGGCGCGGGCGATCGGCTGCAGCGACCTCCGCGTCATCGTCCGGCACCTACTCCCCAACGTCATCGGCCCGGCCGTCGTCTTTGCGATGTCGGCCGCCGTGCTGAACATCCTCGCGGGCGCCTCGCTGAGCTTCCTCGGCCTGGGCGTGCAGCCTCCGACGCCCGAGTGGGGGGCGATGATCGCGGACTCCCGCGAGTACGTCATGACCGCGTGGTGGCTGCCGACCTTTCCGGGGCTCGCGATCACCGTCGTCGGCATCGCGTTCAGCCTCGTCGGGGACGGCCTGTCGGGATTCCTGCGGCGCAAGCGGGCGTGACGCGCCTCGCCACTCCCGTCGAAGACTCACCCCCCCCGGCGGACGTCTCCGGTCCGCGGACGCCGCTCCTTGCCTCGTGGAGACCCGTGATCTAGTGCCTATCCAACTTGATGGAGCGGAATCGGTACAGCGGGCAGGTGGTGCTGCCCGCCCGCCGGTTGCGCCACGTGAGGTACCGGCTAATGCGCCGGCGTCGGACCAGATGGGTGGAATCGTCCGACCCGGCCACGGT